>NZ_JAQDKN010000009.1:226-115538 GCF_027662015.1 Coprococcus sp. AM100_B19A | reverse complement strand
CGAACGGTACGCACGGTGGTGTGAGAGGACGGCGGTTAGTCACCGCCTCCTACTTGATTGCTTAAAACTACATAGGTGGATTGTTTACGGCAAAACTTAATCTGCAATATTTGCGATCACTGAGAGGTTTGCAGAGTCATCCAGAGAAATGGTAACAGAAGAACCTGCCTTCACAAGTGAAAGCTCTTCATTTGATGAAGAATCATTGTTACAGATGAAATGAAGATCTGTCAGGTCGTAGATCGTTGTGTTGTTGATGGTCAGTGTAGGAAAAGAAGAAAATCATAAAGAAAAGAGAGTATTTCTGTAAAAACTATACAAAAACACTCTCTGAAATTTGTAAATAATATTAAAACTATAACAGACGGAATACCTGTTCCACAGCTGCTGCCATATTTGATTTTGCATTTTTGGGATCCATTGCTTCGGCTAGTGTTGTGATTCCACGGACGATCGGGAAGAATGCATCGATTCCGGCCGCATTGCAGGCTGTTGCTTCCGGGGTGACGCTTCCGGCAAAAGCAACGACTTTGGAGCCGTATTTTTTTGCAAGTCTTGCCACACCGACAGGAGCTTTTCCCATAGCGGTCTGGTGATCGAGGCGTCCCTCGCCGGTAACAGTGATATCTGTATCTTCTAATTCTTTTTCCAGTTCGACAGCGTTAAGAATCAGATCGATTCCAGGAGTCAGCGTAGCATTTAAATAACTGAGAAATGCAAAGCCAAGACCCCCTGCAGCACCAGCACCTTCTGCAGATGCATAATCATTATGAAGAAATTTGGAGGTAACAGAAGCATAATGATTCATTGCCTGATCCAGTTCTTCTGCTATTTCCGGTGTGACACCTTTTTGCGGACCATAAATATAGGTAGCTCCGTTCTTTCCGCAAAGTGGATTAGTTACATCACAGGCAATATGAAAATTGCATTCTTTGAGAATTGGGTTAGCTTTTTCTATTATAATAGAAGATACCCGTTCAAGCGCCTGTCCGCCTTCGCCGACATCCTGTCCATTTTCATCGGAAAATTGATAGCCAAGTGCCTTAAGCATTCCAATTCCACCATCATTTGTTGCGCTTCCTCCAATTCCAATAATGAAATTGCGGATACCGCGTTCCATGGCATCTGCGATCATTTCACCGACACCGTAAGTGGTTGAAGTAAGTGGATTTTTTTCAGATTCTCTTACCAGGATAATTCCGGCAGCGGCAGCCATTTCGAGGATGGCAGTATTTTTTTCTGCCAGATATCCGTAATGTGCATTTACCGGAGTACCAAGAGGACCAGTCACTGTAAGATCAATACGCTCACCACCAAGTCCTGCAATCAGGGCATCTGTGGTGCCTTCACCACCATCTGCAAGTGGTTTTACGACAACATTCGCATCCGGGTGTGCTTTTAAGATCCCTTCCTTTGCAGCCATTCCGGCTTCAATCGAAGTGAGACTTCCTTTAAATGAATCAATTGCAACTACAACTTTCATAATTTCTAATCTCCTTATCACTGAATTTATTTTATGATAAATCCAGTGTATCATGGATTGAAGAAAAAAAGAATGTTATAAGAAATAATAAAAAGAATAAATAAACATAAAAATATGTCCCTTATAACATTTGCAAAAAGTGGGATATTTCCTATAATATGAGGTGTTCGAGGATTGCGGGAATTGCATAGCAATGGAGCAATCCAGTTACATCAGTGAGTGGCAAAATTTATTTTTGACACTCATATCATAAGATAGTAAAAACAGACAGTAAGGAACAGAAAAACAAAATGCAAGGAGTGGAAATCATGAATAAAAAAGAGATAAAACTGAGTAATGGAATGGAAATGCCAAGACTTGGAATGGGAACCTGGTTTCTTGGAGAAAATAGGAGCAAAGACGCGGAAGAGACAGCGGCACTCAGAGCAGGAATTGATGCGGGAATACGATTGATCGATACAGCGGAAATGTATGGAGATGGAAGATCAGAGCAGTTGATCGGACGAGCAATCCAAGGGTATGACCGCAGCAGGTTATTTCTTGTATCGAAGGTATATCCGCATAATGCCGGAAGAAGAAAAATTTTCAAAAGTCTGCAGCAGACACTGAAAAATCTACAGACAGATTATCTGGATTTGTATCTTTTACACTGGAGAGGAGGGATTCCACTTGAGGAAACGGTAGAATGCATGGAACAGCTTGTGAAAGAAGGAAAGATCCGTAGCTGGGGAGTATCGAATTTTGATACAGACGATATGAAAGAATTGTTTTCAGTGCCGAATGGAAATCATTGCGTGGTGAATCAGGTGCTGTATCATCTGGGCTCCAGAGGAGTAGAATTCGATCTTCTTCCGTGGCTAAAAGAACACAATGTGCCACTTATGGCATACTGTCCGCTGGCGCAGGCAGGGGATCTGCAGAAAGATCTTCTGCAAAGCAGTGCAGTGAAGGAAGTAGCGCGGATTCATGGAATTACACCAATGCAGGTGCTTCTGGCATTTGTTCTGTATAAGGAAAATGTGATTGCCATTCCAAGAAGTGGAAAGGCAGAACATGTACTGCAGAACTTGGAGGCGGGAAAGGTTCATCTGACAGTGGAGGAATATGCCAGATTAGATGCTGCTTTTCCGGCACCTCGGGAAAAAACATATCTTGATATTGTGTAAATCCCAGTGGAATGTGGACGGTGAGATACAAATTAAAAAAATAGAGAAAGACCACATTTATAGATAAACAAAATAAAACTTATTGAAAATTCAAAAAATTGTTTTGCATTCTTGTTCTTTTTATGATATTGTCTTTAGAGGTACAATAATTCAGGGAGGAACAAGAAATGAATAATTACATGTATCTGGTCCCGATTGCAGCTGTTATTGCTTTATTATTTGCAGCATATCTTGCTGGTAAAGTAGGAAAACAGGATGCAGGTACGGACCGCATGAAAGAGATTGCAGGCGCAATCGCGGAGGGCGCAAGAGCTTTCCTCATGGCTGAATACAAGATTCTGGTCATTTTTGTAGTAGTGCTTTTTGTACTGATCGGATTTGGTATCAGCTGGGTAACAGCAGTATGCTTTGTAATTGGAGCACTTTTCTCAACAGTTGCAGGATACTGTGGTATGACAGTCGCTACAAAAGCGAACGTAAGAACTGCTAACGCAGCAAAAGAAAGCGGAATGAATAAAGCATTATCAATTGCTTTTTCTGGCGGGGCCGTTATGGGAATGTGCGTAGCAGGTCTTGGAGCACTTGGCGTAAGCCTTGTGTACATCGTTACAAAGAACGTAGATGTGCTTTCAGGATTCAGTCTTGGTGCATCTTCAATCGCACTTTTCGCCCGCGTTGGTGGTGGTATCTACACCAAAGCAGCAGACGTTGGTGCAGATCTTGTCGGTAAAGTAGAAGCAGGTATCCCGGAAGATGATCCGCGTAACCCGGCTGTTATCGCTGACAATGTAGGTGATAACGTAGGTGACGTTGCAGGTATGGGAGCTGACCTTTTTGAATCTTATGTTGGTTCACTTGTATCAGCACTGACTCTTGGAGTAGCAGCAGGAGCTGTATCCGGAGTACTTTATCCGCTTGCGATCGCAGGATGTGGTCTGATCGCTTCTATCATCGGAACCTTCTTTGTAAAAGGTGATGAGAATTCGAATCCGCAGAAAGCTCTTACAAAGGGAAGCTATGCAGCTTCTATCGTAGTTATTGTTGTAGCACTTGTACTGAGTAATGTACTCTTCGGAAAGATGAGTGCAGCTATTGCTGTTATCGCAGGTCTGGTTGTTGGTGTGATCATCGGTAACATCACAGAGTACTACACATCAGCAGACTACAAACCGGTTCAGGGAATCGGAGAACAGTCAGAGACTGGTGCAGCTACTACAATCATCAGTGGTCTTGCAGTAGGAATGAAATCTACAGCAATCCCGCTTCTCCTGATCTGTGTAGGTATCTTTGTATCTTACTCAGTTGCAGGACTTTACGGAATCGCACTTGCAGCAGTAGGTATGCTTTCTACAACAGGTATCACAGTTGCCGTTGATGCATACGGACCGATCGCAGATAATGCAGGTGGTATCGCAGAAATGTCAGGACTGGATGAATCTGTTCGTGAAATCACAGATAAGCTTGACTCAGTAGGAAATACAACTGCAGCTATGGGTAAGGGATTCGCAATCGGATCAGCAGCCCTTACAGCACTTGCACTTTTCGTATCTTATGCACAGGCAGTTGGTCTTGAAGCGATCAACCTTCTTGACTACAGAGTAATCATCGGTATCTTTATCGGTGGTATGCTTACATTCCTCTTCTCCGCATTTACTATGGAGTCTGTATCAAAGGCTGCATACAAGATGATCGAAGAAGTAAGACGCCAGTTCCGTGAAAAACCGGGCATTATGAAAGGTGAAGAAAAACCGGATTATACATCATGCGTTGCAATCTCTACCACAGCAGCTCTTCACGAAATGCTGCTTCCGGGTGTGATGGCAGTCGTAGTACCGCTGATCGTTGGTATCGTTCTTGGTGTGGAATCCCTCGGTGGATTACTTTCCGGAGCACTTGTTACAGGTGTACTTATGGCAATCTTCATGTCCAACGCTGGTGGAGCATGGGATAATGCTAAGAAATACATCGAAACAGGACATCATGGCGGAAAAGGAAGCGAAGCTCACAAAGCAGCAGTTGTTGGTGATACAGTAGGTGATCCGTTCAAGGATACATCAGGACCGTCTATCAACATCCTGATCAAACTTATGACAATTGTTTCACTTGTATTTGCACCGTTATTCTTATCAATCGGTGGATTACTGTAAGAATTGAATAAAGTAAAAGAAATCCTTCATTTGCGGGAAACCGCAGATGAGGGATTTTTTTGTAAAAGGCACGAATTATTTGATTTATAAATAAGACAAGCAAATTATAGTTAAATACGATAAGACAATCTATAGAAATAGGACTGGTTTGATGTTAGAATGAAAAAGTGATGTAAGATGACAAAGGAGAGAGAAAAATGATAGAAGAAAGTATGATTCGGGAAAAATTTATAAAAGGATATGATTGCTCTCAGGTCGTTCTGTCTTATTTCGCAGAGAAACTTGGGATTACGGAAGAGATGGCGAATAAAGTCTCGGCTTGTTTTGGAGGTGGAATGATGCATGGGGATACATGCGGTGCATTTACCGGAGCAATCATGGCTGTTGGATTAAAATATGGACACTGGGATGTGAATACTCTGCTTCGGCAAAAAGAAGAAATGATGAACAAATATGCAGAATTTAGAGCATTGTTTCTGGAAAAGTTTGCAACAAACAGTTGCAAAGAGTTATTAGGCTATGATGTATCGCTTCCGGAACAGCTTGAAGAAGCACTTTCGAGTGGCAGAATGCTGGATTTTTGTCCTAAAGTAGTGGAAAGTGTGATTGAAATGTTGGAGGAAATATTATAGATGAAAGATGCACTTATTTTATTTACGAGGGTGCCGATACCAGGACAGACAAAGACCAGGCTGATGCCTTTTCTAACTGGGGAAGAGTGCGCGCGTCTACATGCCTGCTTTGTAAAGGATATATATGAAAAAGCAAAGCAGGTGGATGCGGATATTTTCGTGTTTTTTACACCAAAGGATGAAAAGAAGCTGCTACAGCAAGTTCTTGATAATGAGACAGTATGTCTTCCACAATTTGGTGATGATCTTGGTGAAAGGATGAAGAATGCGATTGGAATCGTACTGAGAATGGGGTATGAGAAAGTAATTCTGATCGGGACAGATATTCCGCAGATTCATCCGGAAACACTGAAAAATGCATTTGATAATCTTGGGGGAAAAGATATTGTGATTCATCCTACATTTGATGGAGGGTACTATCTGATCGGAATGAAAAAAGAATATGATTCTATATGGAAAATTGAACGATACGGAACGAATACAGTTATTTATGATACCTTACAGCACATGAGAAATGAGAAACTCTCTACGGCGGTAGGTCAGATGTATTATGATGTGGATGATAAGGGAGATTTGTACCACCTGTATGAGGATATTGAAAAGGGAGCAATTTGTAACTGTCCAATTACGATTGATTATCTGGAACTGGGACTGAAAGGAAAGCTGGATAAAAATTATGAATAAGTGGGATTTGGATGCATGTATCCATTGTGGAAAATGTACCAGAAGTTGTCTGTTTCTGGAAAAATACGGAATTGATCTGCCGGTATTAAAAGAAAAACCGGAGCTGGCATATCATTGTTTCTTGTGTGGAACCTGCGGGTGTGTCTGTCCAAAAGGAATTGATGGAAAAGAGATTGCACTTGACAGTCGGAGAAAATTGGTTGAAGACGGAGGTGGGAAGCTTCTTGATAATTCATATGACGGACTGCTCTTAGAAAAGAATCCGTATAAATTTGCAAATTACCGCCATTCAAAAAAGAAAGCAGTTTTTTTTACGGGATGTAATTTTCCGTCTTTTTTTCCGAAAACGACAGATAAGTTGGTGGAAGAATTCGCAAAATATGATGTGGGAGTTGTATATGACTGTTGTGGGAAACCGATTGAAGAACTGGGACTTGTTTCAGAGGCAGCGGGGATCATTGAGCGAATCAACTGGAAATTAAAAGAGTCAGGAGTAGAACAGGTGATCATGGCATGTCCGAACTGCTATTATTTTTTAAAAGGACGACTGGATGCGGAGATTATCAGTGTTTACGAAAAAATGGCAGAGCTTAAAATTGGAAATATTTATCAAAAAGAAAGGATTCCAATGTATTATCCATGTCCGGACCGGAAAGACAGAAAGTTTGAATATGATATGAAGCCATTCCTTGTCGGAAAGGTAGAAGATGCATTCAGAGATGTACAGTGTTGCGGGCTTGGTGGATGCGCAGCTGGAAAAGAAGCGGATGTGGCACAGGCACTGACAGACCGTGTAAAAGCATCGAGGGAGCCGGAACTTTATACATATTGCGCTTCGTGCATCTGTAGTTTCAGAAGGAGAGGATATGAAGATGCAAAGCATTTGCTACCGCTTATTATGGGAATCGATGAAAAGGTACCTCTTGGGAAAACACCTATTTTGAATCGGGCAAAATGTAAATTTAAATAGGGGAGTCGTGGGAAAAGAATGACGATTAAAGAATTAGAGGAATTTCGGATGATTTGTCAAAGAGGAAGTCTTGCGAGGGCTTCAAAAGAGCTTTTTATGTCACCACAGGGACTCAGCCGTGTACTGAAAAATCTGGAAAATGAACTGGAATGTACGTTGCTTGACAGGGTTGCCTCCGGGATAGAACTGACAGAGAGTGGACAGAGGCTGTATGATTATGCGAATACGGTTCTTAGCGAATATGACAAATTGAAAAAAGAAATTGATATGATACGTGCGAGTGAGGAAGGGACAGTAGAACTTCTGGTTGCCTATGATATCCTGCGTTACCTGACGCCAGACTGTATTCTGGAATTTCAGAAGAAATATCCGAATGTGACATTTTCTTATATGGAATATCCGGATCGGATCGTAGAGAAAATGCTGCTTGACAAAGAAGGGAATGTGGCATTGTCGATCGGACCATTTGCAGGAGATTGTTTTGATATGAAAAGTTTAAAAAAATGCAGTCTGGGGCTTCTGGTCTATGAAGGACATTCTCTGGCGAAAAAAAGAGAAGCAACTATTCTGGATCTGGAAGGCGAGCCTCTTTATCTTGAAAACAGCAGTTTTAAACTCAATGAGTTTATTCAGAGTAGATGCTGGAACCGGGGATTTGAACCGGATATTGTATTTGAGACAAATGGATTTGATCTCTGCTATAAAATGTGCCGGCTGAAGAGAGGGATTTCTGTGACGATTGACTTTGTCCATGAAGATATGAATACAGAGGGGCTGGTCATGATTCCTTTCGCAGAAGATGATATGATCTGGGAAATCGGTCTTCTTACGCTGAAGGACAGAGCAATGGAATCATCGGTAGAAAAATTCTATAAGTATATAGAAAAATACAATAGCTAAACGAAGTGTTGAGGGGCAACAACAAAGCAGGAATGAAAAACAGCGTGCTTTTTGTTAATAATTTGTTATAATGAAGGACGGAGAAAATGAAGGAGGAAAATTTTAATGAAAAAGAGAATTGCAGCGCTGCTTTTAAGTACTGTGATGGCGTTTTCCTTAACAGCATGTGGAAACAGCGCAAAGACAGAAAAAGCAGACAACAAAGAAACCAAGCAGACAACCGAAGCCGTAGAGGATATGAGCTTCGATGAAATGGTGGATGCAGCCAAGGGTACAACCGTTACATTTTACGGATGGGGCGGAGATGATAGCTTAAATGACTGGCTTGATAACTACTATGCACCGCGTCTGAAAGAAAAATATGACATCACACTGGAACGTGTACCGATGGATATTGATGCGATTTTAAGTCAGCTTTCCGGTGAAATTTCAACAGATAAAAAAGATGGCGATATCGATATGATCTGGATTAATGGAGAAAACTTCAAGACCTGTAAAGAAAACAACATGCTTTACGGACCGTTTGCAGAAGAACTTCCGAACTTCCAGTCTTATATTGATACAGATGATGAAGAGACAAATGCAGACTTCTGCTTTCCGATTGAGGGATATGAAGCTCCATACGGAAAAGCACAGCTTGTTATGATCGCAGATACAGCAGTAACACCGGATCTTCCGACAAACACAGATGAGTTCATGGAGTTCTGCAAAGCGAACAAAGGAAAAGTAACTTATCCTGCATTACCTGACTTTACAGGAAGTGCATTTGTTCGTAATGTGATTTACGATATCTGCGGATATGAACAGTTCATGGATATGGAAGCTGATAAAGAGACTGTAAAAGCAGCAATTGAGCCAGCTCTTGAATATCTGCGTGAACTGAATCCATACCTGTGGAATGAAGGAAAGACTTTCCCGAAGGATTCTACGGCACTGACCAATATGTACTCTGACGGAGAAGTTGTAATGGATATCTCTTACAGTGCATATTCAACAGCTACCAATATTGAAAATGGTACTTACACAGAAACATCTCAATCCTTCCAGTTCGATAAAGGAACAATTGGAAATACAAATTACATTGCAATTGCAGCAAATTCAGGAAACGTAGCAGGAGCCCAGGTAGCAATCAACGAGATGATGGATCCGGAAGTACAGGCAGATCGTTTCACAGAGATCCGTACCATTCCGGTTGTAGATTACAACAAATTAAACGA
Source organism: Coprococcus sp. AM100_B19A (assembly GCF_027662015.1). Taxonomy (NCBI): domain Bacteria; kingdom Bacillati; phylum Bacillota; class Clostridia; order Lachnospirales; family Lachnospiraceae; genus Coprococcus; species Coprococcus sp. AM100_B19A. The sequence goes on along the minus strand of NZ_JAQDKN010000009.1, from coordinate 106,339 downwards.
TACACAGAAAGAAGCATTTGATAAAGTTGAAATCGGTAAGGGAGCAATCTCTCAGGATGAACTTTTATCAAAACGTCTTCCGGAAATGCCTTCCGCACTTGTACCGATCATCGAAGAGATCTGGGCAGAGGAAGTAGTAGGAAAATAAAATGAAGAAAAAAATGACACCTTATATACTGTTGGTGCCGCAACTTATATTAGGCGTAGTTTTTATTATTGGTCTGGGAACTGGAATCATCCAAAGTTTAGGGGTGATTCCAGCTTTTGGGTTAACGGAACCGACGCTGAAATATTATAAGGAGGTACTGACAAGGCCGGATCTTTTGCAGTCATTAAAATATAGTCTGTACATTGCATTTATGTCGGCTTTTCTTGCCACAGTAACAGGAACATTTCTGTGTGCAGTTCTGGTGAGTGCCGGAAAAGTGCGCGGAATCATTATGCGGATTGTTCAGATTCCGATCATTGTTCCCCATGTTGTTGTGGCACTCTTTATTGTAAACATTCTTTCGCAAAATGGAATCCTTGCGAGAATCCTTGCAAATGCAGGACTGATTACGGATCAGCAGCAGTTTCCGATGCTGATCTATGACAGATATGGACTTGGTGTAATTCTTGCCTATCTGTGGAAGGAAATCCCATTCATAATCTATTTTGTGATTGCTCTGATGGCGAATATCAATGGCAGTCTTGGAGAAGCAGCGACCAATCTTGGAGCGAATAAACTTCAGACCTTCATGAAAGTAACGCTTCCTTTATGTATGAATACAGTGCTCAGTGGTTTCCTGATCATCTTTGTATTTGCACTTGGAGCATATGAGCTGCCGTTCATACTTGGAGCAACGACACCAAAGGCGCTGCCGGTTCTGGCTTATCTGGAATATACCAAGCCGGATCTGCGGGCGCGACCGTATGCGATGGCGATCAATGGAATCCTGATCGTGATTGCTCTGATTGCAGCAGTTTTATATTACATATTACTTCGCCGGAGCACGAAGAAGCTGGCAGGTTAGGAGGAACAGGAAGATGAAAAGAAAAAAGAACATCTGGGAAGGCCTGATCATAGGCAATTTTATTTTCCTGGTTATCGTACCGATCCTTACAATCCTTGTCTGGGTGGGAACTGAGAGATGGGCGTGGCCGTCGCTCATACCACAGAAATTTTCTATGAGAGCGGTGAATGGAATACTGAGAAACAGGCAGCAGCTTGTGCGACTTTGTATGTCCAGTCTTTTCATATCGGCTTCGGTCGCGTTCCTGTCGGTTGTGATTGGAACAATGACGGCGAGGGCGCTGGAATGCTATGATTTTTTTGGAAAGCGGCTGTTTTCATTTATGTCGATGCTTCCGTTTCTTGTTCCGGGAACCGTGTTTGCGATGGGGGTTCAGATTACCTTTATCAAATGTGGACTTAGCGGAACTGTTCTGGGGGTTATTATTGTCCATCTGATCTGCTCCCTTCCATATGCAGTGACACTGATGCAGGATGGCACAAGAGCGATAGGGGTAAAGCTGGAGGAACAGGCAAGAGTTCTGGGGGCTGGTGCGCTTCAGGCATTTTTTAAAGTGACACTTCCGAATCTGTTTCCGGTCATGCTTTCTGCGTTTTCGATGGCATTTGTTGTTTCGTTCAGTCAGTATTTCCTGACGTTGATGATCGGCGGGGGAAATGTCAAAACATTTGCGATCGTCATGGTTCCATATCTCGGAAGCGGAGAACGTAATTTTGCCAGCATTTACAGTGTGATATTCCTGGTGATCATGCTTCTGGTGTTTGGAATACTGGAATGGATCGTGGGACGTTTTACAAAGGCACAGGAAGTAGAATATTATTAGGCAGGAGGAGCACATGAGTCTTACAATTAAAGAACTTTGTGTAGATTTACAAAAGATAAGAATACTGAAGAATATAAATCTGGAGATTAGAACGGGAGAATTTGTTTCGCTTCTTGGCGCCTCAGGCTGCGGAAAAACAACACTGTTAAAAAGTATTGCAGGTCTTCTTGAAACGCAGGAAGGGGATATCCGGATCGATGACACATCGATTACAAATCTTGCACCGGAAAAAAGAGGAACCGTGATTGTTTTTCAGGATCTCAGACTGTTTCCGCATATGACGGTAGAACAGAATATTAGCTTTTCGATGGAGCTGAAAAAAATCCCGAAAAAAGATAAGCAGGCGCGGGTAGGAGAACTGTTAAAAGCTGTCCAGCTGGAAGGATTTGAGAAGCGTAAGATCCGGGAAATGTCCGGTGGACAGCGTCAGAGGGTCGCGCTGGCAAGAGCGCTTGCGGCAGATCCGAAACTTCTTCTTCTTGATGAACCATTTTCAAGCCTGGATGAGAATCTGCGGTGCGAGATGGCAGATCTGGTAAGAAAGCTGCATCATGAGATGGGGCTTACGGTCGTTATGGTCACGCATGATAAAGAAGAAGCGATGAAGGTGTCTGACCGGATCGCTCTGATGAAAGCTGGAGAAGTGCTTCAGTATGATAAGCCGGAGAGGATGTTCTACCATCCAGAGTCCAGAGTGGTGGCAGATTATATGGGACAGACAAATTATATTTTTGGGAAAGTGGAGAATGGCAGATTCGTAAGCCGGGCAGTTTCATTTGAGACGCAGAAAGCGGAAGGAGAGTATGAACTGATGGTCAGACCATCGGCGATCACGCTGACCGTAGATGAGACGGAAAGAATGTATCAGATTGAAGAAGTTATGTTTGAGGGGGAAACAGCAGAAATCCTGTTGAAGTATGCAGATGGAAAGCTGACAGTATGGATGCTTCACCGTGACTGGATGAAACTGGGGGTAAAAACAGGAGAACTGGTTGGCATCAAAATTGATGAAAGACAGGGGATTTTGTTTCAGAAGTGATAAAAGGAGAATGGTATGCGAAAAATAATTCATGATTGTGACTGTACGTTTGGAATTAATGGGTGTGATGTAGATGATGGACTGGCACTGCTGTATCTGCTGGGGGATCCGGAAGCAGAGGTCCTGGGAGTGACGACAACTTATGGGAACAATACGCTGGAGAAGGTTTACGAAAATACAAAGAAGTTTGTAAAGAAAATCGGGCATGACGAGTTGCGCGTTTACAAAGGTGGAGCAACACCTGGAGAAACCGAAAGTGAAGCGGCACATTATCTTGCCGAGATGGCAGAAAAATATGCCGGGGAGCTGGAAATTCTGGTGACGGGTTCCGTGACAAATCTTTATGGAGCCTGGAAACACAATCTTGAGTTTTTTCATCAGGTGAAGAGTATCGTATTGATGGGAGGAACAACAGAACCGCTGATCTTTGCAAAGCGGGAAATGGATGAACTTAATTTCTCCTGTGATCCGCTGGCAACTTATGCGACACTTACCAGTGGAACGGATGTTGCGGTTATTACGGGTAATAATTGCCTGAAGGTACTTTTTACAAGAGAAGAGTATGAAAGAGAACTTTCGGATCTGAGTAAGGGAGTTGTAAGGCTGATCAAGAATGAGACGGATTACTGGTTTGACAATAACTGGGATGAATATGGAATTCCCGGATATTATAACTGGGATGCGATCGCTGCGGCTTACATGATGCATCCGGAACTTTTTGAGATACAGAGAGTGGACATGCAGCTGTCAACAGAAAAGCTTACAAAGGGAAGACTGATTCTGGCAGAGGATGAAACGAAAAAGAACTGCACTCTCAAGATCCCGGTGATCAGAGATGCGGACGAGTTCCGGAGAAATCTGTATGATACCTGGATGAACGTAGAAATTGAAACCGTGAAGTAGAGATGAAAATATCAATTATTATACCAACATACAATGAAGAATCGACAATTGAAAGGCTGATGAAGACACTGGAGCCGCTGAATGAAAGATGTGAGATTCTGTTTGTAGACGGGGGAAGCACGGATGGAACACTGGCACTTTTGAAGGACCGGTATCCGGTAATTCAGTCCCCGAAAGGAAGAGCAAAGCAGATGAACAAGGGAGCGGAAGAAAGCAGTGGAGATGTACTTTTTTTCCTGCACTGCGACAGTGAAGTTCCAGCTACAGCATTAGAAGAGATTGAGACTGTAATGAAAAAATACCGGGCAGGGTGTTTTGGAATTGCATTTCATTCATATAACTTTTTTATGTTCACCTGCAGGGTGATCTCCAATCACAGGATTAAAGACAGAAAAGTAATGTTTGGAGACCAGGGGATTTTCATTGACCGGAAGTTGTTCTTTGAAGTGGGAAAATTTCCAGAGATGCCGATTCTGGAGGATTATCAGTTTTCACTGATCCTCAAAGAAAAAGGGATTCCGCTTGGGATGACAAGACACAGGATTTATACTTCAGACAGAAGATTTGGCGGAAATACAATCGAAAAGCTGAAAGTAATGTGGCTTATGAACCGGCTGAGAGCCATGTACCGGGATGGTGTTCCGGCAGAAGAGATTGCAAAATTATATAAGGATGTCCGTTAGGGAGTCTGCTTTATGCAGACTCCTTTACTTATTTGGAAAATCAATAAAAGAAATAGAGAAAATCAATGATAAGTGTAAGGGATTTGATTGAATAAAGACTGAAAAAATAATATAATTATAATTTAAAGGGGAAGAAAATATGTCAGTTTATATTCAAAATTTTGTCAAATTTAAGCCGTTTTTAAAAGAACTGGTTTCAAGAGACGTGAAGGTGAAATACCGGCGTTCCATACTGGGGGTTTTATGGACACTGCTGAATCCACTTCTTATGATGACGGTTTTATCCATCGTTTTCTCAAATCTGTTTAAATTTGATATAGAGAATTTTCCGTTGTATTTGTTATGTGGGCAGGTTATTTTTAACTTTTTCAATGACGCTACGACAAATGCAATGTCAGCAATTATCGGGAGTGCATCTCTGATAAAGAAGGTGTATGTACCGAAATATGTATTCGTGATGTCAAGGGTGTGTTCCAGTCTGATCAATCTGATGGCATCCTGTGCAGCGTTATTTCTGATTATGATCGGTATGCATGCGGAACTTCACTGGACAATGCTTCTTTCAGTTGTGCCACTTTTTTTGTTGGTGGTTCTGGCTCTGGGGATTGGACTGATTCTGGCGACGATTGCGGTGAAATACAGGGATGTTCTGCACTTGTATTCGGTGCTGATGGCAGTGCTGATGTATCTGACACCGGTTATCTATCCAATGTCGATTCTGCCGGAATGGTTATACCATCTGGTAATGATAAACCCTCTGACCAGTATTCTGATCATGTTCCGGAATGTTGTAATCTATGGCAGACTTCCAGGTCTGGTGATGCTTCTGGTGACAGCAGCAGAAGCTGTACTGTGTCTTGGAGTGGGATGCTGGTTTTTTTATAAGCATCAGGATGGTTTTATCTTTGATTTGTAGGAGTAAGGATGGAGAAAAAAGTAATTGTAAAAGTAGAAGATGTTTCCATCAAATTCAGTCTGGCATCAGAGAAATTTGATGGATTTAAGGAATATTTTATACAGAGAGTAAAGAAAAAGATTACCTATCAGGATTTCTGGGCACTGCAGGATGTGTCGTTTGAAGTCTATAAAGGAGAAACACTGGGACTGATCGGTGTAAACGGAAGTGGAAAAAGTACGATGTTGAAAATCATTGCCGGTGTCATGAAACCAACCTGTGGCAGCGTTAAGACTTCCGGTGTGATCGCGCCGCTGATCGAACTGGGAGCAGGGTTTGATTTTGACCTGACTGCGAAGGAGAACGTATTTCTGAACGGGACGCTGCTTGGATATACCAGGGAATATCTGGAGGAGCGCTATGAAGAGATTGTAGAGTTTTCAGAACTGGACCAGTTTATGGATGTACCGGTGAAAAATTTTTCATCGGGAATGTTTTCGCGTCTCGCGTTTGCGGTAGCAACAATCGGACAGCCGGATATTCTGATCGTGGATGAAGTATTATCGGTAGGCGATTTCCATTTTCAGCAGAAATGTGAAGCAAGAATTAACCGGATGAAGGAGAATGGAGCTACGATTTTGTTTGTTTCGCATAATATGGAGCAGGTGAGAAATCTGTGCAGCCGGATTGTATGGCTGGAACATGGAAGAGTTCGCAGTATCGGGGATGCAGATGAGTTGTGCAGAGAATATCAGGAAGCAGAATAAGAGGGAAAAATGAGAAAAGTAGAAAAGTTGGCAACAGTTATTGTGCTGATTCTGCTTGCATTTGTTTATGGACATGTTCATAAGACGCATGCGATTTATGACCGGATGATAGAAAATGACCAGTATGTCATGATGGATGTGTCGCAGGATCAGATATCGCAGGAATTTGTCTGTGAGGAGGAGACACTGGATGGAATCCAGGTGAAATGCCAGAATTTGCAGGAAGATCCAGAAGCAGAGATCCGAATTTATCTTCAGGATTGTGAAAATGGAGAAACGGTTGCGGAATCTGTGAAGAAGGTGGGAGATATAAAAACGGGCAAATTCAATGAATTTTCGTTTGATACGGTAACCAGATGCAGGGGGAAGGCGTATAAAGTAGTATTTGAAAAAGATTCTATTGCACTTTATACGGAAAAGACATCAGAGGAAGGAACAAATTTGAAAATAAATAGTGAAGAAAGTGAAGGAACTTTAATTTTAAAGACGGTTACATATCGGTTTGATATAGAAACATTTTGCGTATTTCTGCTGCTAGTATTGTATATCTGTGTTTTCTTTCAGTTTTTGAACTGGTTATTTTCCAGATAGTGTGGAAGTGAGAGGATTTGAAAAATGGAAAATGCTTTTTATATCGCAACATGTCGGTTTCATGTAAAAGAAAAAGACAGATTACTTATTACGGGATATTTTCTGGATAACAGACCAGATGGAAACCGGATTGAAATCCGGCTGGATGGAAAGAAACTATTTTATACAACGGATGGAATCCGTCTTCATCCGTTGAAGTTCCGTAAGATAAGAAAAAGACTTATAACCAAACAGTTTTTTCTTTGGATACATCTTCCGAAAGACTGGAGAGAAGCGTCCAGACTGGAAGTATTGCAGTCGTATCGTGGAAAAGAAGAATTGATGAAGACCTTTGCAGTCAGTGAATTGAAGAACCTGGAGAAATGGCTGGCAAACAGCATAGATAAGGTGAATACTGAAGAAAAAGGATTTTCAGTCGAGGGATGGTATTATAGAAGGAAAAATGCATCGATTCGGTTTCTGGATGAGAATCAGAATGAACTGGAGATGAAAGAAGAAAAAATCCGGCGTCTGGATGTGCTGCGAGAGTATCCGGAATGTAAAAAGGAAGAGATTGCCGGGTTTAAGGCATTTTATGAGGAAGGTATTCCGCGAAAACTGGAAGTATGCTTTGAAGAAGAAGAGAAAAATGCGGAAGAGATCATGAATCTCAAAAGAAAACTGCGACGTCAGAAAATGCTGGATGATTTTCGCAAAGTCAGAATCTATTATCGTCAGTTTGGAATCCGTGCAGCGTTTATCAGGGCGGGTGACAAATTGAGTGGGAAAAACGGTACAGAGTATGAAGAATGGCTGCGAAGACATGAGCCGTCCAGGATCAGACTGTACCGGCAGAAGAGAAAGCAATTTACCCGGATGCCGAAGATTTCGATTGTTGTTCCTCTTTACCGGACACCAGAAAGATATCTGCGGGAAATGCTGGATTCTGTAAGAGGACAGTCCTATCAGAACTGGGAGCTCTGTCTTTCAGATGGAAGCGGGGAAGATTCGTCGATTGCAGGGATTCTGGAAGAATACACAAAGAAGGATAGCCGAATCCGGGTGAAGGACAATAAAAAACAACTGCATATTTCGGATAATACAAATGTGGCACTGGATATGGCAACGGGAGATTATATCGCTTTTATGGATCATGATGATCTGCTGACACCGGACGCATTGTATGAGTGTGTGGCAGAATTGAATGAATATCCGGATACAGAGCTTATTTATACGGATGAAGATAAGATTACGATGGATGGAGAAGAGTATTTCTTCCCTCATTTCAAATCGGATTTTAATCCAGATATGCTTTGTACAACAAATTATTTCTGTCATCTGGTGGTTGTTAAAAAGGAATTATATCAGGCGGCAGGAAAATTGAACGGCGAATACGATGGTGCACAGGACTATGATTTTGTACTCCGGTGTGTTGAGAAGACCGATAAGATCCGGCATATACCGAAAATCCTATATCACTGGCGAGCATGCGAAGGATCTACAGCAGGCAGTGCAGACAATAAATCCTATATTGTGGATGCAGGTGCAAAAGCGGTAAGAGCGCATTACAGAAGAATGGGAATTGAAGCAGAAGTCATTCCAACGAAGTATCCGGGAATGTACCGGACGAAATATCCGGTAAAACAAACACCTAAGATATCGGTTATTATTCCGAACAAAGATCACACAGATGATCTGATCAAATGCCTGCGATCGATCCGGGGAAAAAATACCTATGAGAATATAGAAATTCTTGTTATAGAAAATAACAGCCAGAAAAAGAAAACGTTTAAAGATTATAGAAGGATCATGCATGAGTATCCAAAAGTTAAGGTTTTGTACTGGAAAGGAGAAGGATTCAATTATCCGGAGATCAATCAGTATGGAATTGATCATGCGACCGGCGAATATCTGCTGTTTCTGAACAACGATACAGAAATGATCGGCAATGACTGTATTAAAGAAATGTTGAGCTATTGTATGCGGGAAGATGTAGGTGCTGTCGGGGCGAGAATGTATTATGAAGATGGAACGCTTCAGCATGGAGGAGTGATCATCGGGCTTGGAGGAGTGGCAGGACATGCATTCCTTGGAATGGACGGAGATTCGCCGGGATATTTTGCGAGGGCGCAGGTGATCCATGATCTGAGTGCAGTGACAGCAGCCTGTATGATGATAAAAAAACAGGTGTATGAAGAAGTCGGAGGATTTGATCCGAAGTTTGCGGTGGCATTTAATGACGTAGATCTGTGTCTGAAAATACGGAAAGCAGGATATCTGATCGTATATGATCCATATGCGGAACTGATTCATTATGAGTCCAAGTCAAGAGGATATGAAGACACAGAGGAGAAAATTGAACGTTTTAACAGAGAAATTAAATTGTTTCAGACTAGGTGGAAAAAGATTCTGGAAAATGGAGATCCGTATTACAGTCCGAATCTGACACTGGATCATAATGACTTTGGACTGAATCATCTGGCAAAAGTGGAGAGGAGATAGGAGATGTTCAATAAAATGTCTCTGTATCGGGTAAAAAAAGGGCTTGTATATCTTCGGTACTTTGGACCAAAAGAGTTTATGATACGTTTAAAAGAAAGGATCCGTTTTCAGAAGATTGATTATGAAAAATGGTATCAGAATCACAGGCGGACCAAAGAAGAGATGGAAAGACAAAGACAGGAAGCGTTTTCGTATGCACCCCTGATCAGTATTGTTGTTCCGGTATATCAGGCACCGGAAGAATTTTTGAGACAGATGATTCTGTCTGTATGCCGTCAGACGTATAAAAATTGGGAATTATGTATGACTGTTTCAGATGAAGAGAGACACAGAATGGAAGAAATTCTAGAAGAGGATGAGTTCAAAGAAAAAGCGATTCACCTGATCGGTATTTCAGAAAACAGAGGAATTTCTGAAAATACAAATGCAGCGATAAAGGAAGCTACCGGAACATATATTGGTTTTCTGGATCAGGATGATCTGCTTGCGCCAGATGCATTGTATGAGATGGTAAAGAAACTGAATGAATATCCGGAGACCGGACTTCTTTATTCCGATGAGGACAAAGTGACAGCAGATCTGAAAAAACATTTTCAGCCGCATTTTAAACCGGATTTCAATCTGGATCTGTTGCGGGCAAATAATTATATCTGTCATTTTTGTGTGATAAGAAAAAGTCTGATCGAAGAAGTTGGTGGACTAAGAAGTGAATTTGACGGAGCGCAGGATTACGATCTGGTTTTCAGGTGTGTGGAAAAAACGATAACGGCGCATGTGCCGCGGATTCTTTATCATTGGAGGGTACATCAGGTTTCTACTGCGGACAATCCAATCAGTAAAACTTATGCATTTGAGGCTGGACAGCGTGCCATAGAAGCACATCTGCTAAGATGTGGTGAACATGCAGAAGTTTTACCGGAACTGGACAGAGGGTTTTATCGTGTCCGGTATAAGATGCAGGGGAATCCAAAGATTTCCATTCTGATTCCCAATAAAGATCATATAAAAGATTTGGAGAAATGTCTAGAATCGATTTCCAGATCGGATTATAAGAATTATGAGATCATAATTATCGAAAATAACAGCGAAAAAGCGGAAACATTTGCTTATTATAAAACAATAGAGTCAGACCATATCCGAATTCTGAGATGGGATGGACCATTTAATTATTCGGCGATCAACAACTACGCAGTAAGCGAGACTGATGGAGAATATCTGGTACTTCTGAATAATGATACGGAAGTGATCGGAAAGGACTGGCTGGAAGAAATGCTTGCGAACTGCCAGAGAAAGGAAGTCGGGATTGTCGGAGCAAAGCTTTATTATCCGGGTGGTCAGGTGCAGCATGCTGGAGTCATTGTTGGGATTCGGGGAATTGCTGGTAATATGTTCCGGGGACTTCCAAAAGGTTATTCCGGGTATCTGCACAAAGCAAGTACCCAGCAGGATCTGTCAGCGGTGACAGCAGCATGTATGATGGTAAAGCGTTCCGTATATGAAGAAGTGGGTGGATTTGAGGAGCGACTTGCAGTGGCGTTCAATGATATTGATTTCTGTCTGAAGGTACGCAGATGCGGATATCTTGTAGTATATGACCCTTATGTGGAACTGTATCATTATGAATCCAGATCGAGAGGGGCAGAGGATAATGAGGAAAAGATCAGAAGATATCAGTGCGAGATTGATTATGTACGCCGGACCTGGTCTGAAATCATGGAAAAAGGAGATCCGATGTACAATCCCAATCTTACGCTGGTGAAGTGTGATTATTCTTTGCGCGAAAAAGAGGATGGATAGAGAAAAGATGGTGGTATTTTGATAAAGAACAATCAACGGATGCTAAATAAAGCACAGGTATGTGTAGATGCAGGAATTATTGCTGTCGCATATTTTTTCTCGTGGTATCTGAGATTCAGGAGTGGGATTTTTGTGCAGGACGCAGGAGTCCTGCCGGTGCAAACATATTTTTCAGCTCTGTTTTTTATAATTCCTGGATATCTGCTTTTGTATAGCAGTTTTCAACTTTATATGCCAAGAAGGATAAAAAGTTACAGGCAGGAATTGTGGGATATCATTCGTGCCAATGGGATTGGTCTTATGGCTTTTATCCTGGTACTTTATTTTATAAAGCAGGAGCATTTTTCAAGACAGATGCTGTGCATTTTCTTTCTTGTAAATATCTTCCTGGAATTTGTTTCAAGATATCTGATCCGTACAGTGCTGTGGAAAATACGAAAGCAGGGGATGAATCAGAAACATATTCTGATGGTCGGAGAGAGTAAGGCAGCAGAACAGTATATGGACAGACTGAGACAGAATCCAAAGTGGGGATATCATGTGTTTGCCCATCTGAAAGATAAAGAAAAACTGGAAAGAATACTGGAGGGGAATGAACTGGATGAGGTTGTGATTGCGCTTCGTGCGGAGGATTATGGAAAACTGGAGCGGATTGTGGATGTCTGTGAGAAGGCAGGGGTACACACGAAAATGATTCCTGATTTTGGAAATGTGATTTCTACCAGGCCTTATATTGAGGATGTGCAGGGGATTCCGGTGATTCATGTCCGCAGAGTTCCACTGAATATCATGCGGAACAGGGCGGCAAAGAGGGCAGTTGATCTGATTGGGGCAACGGTTGCAATCATTCTTTTTTCACCGGTCATGCTGCTTACTGCGCTAGTGGTTGCCTTTACAGAGGAAGGAAGTGTGATCTACCGGCAGGAAAGAGTTGGACTGCATAACCAGGTATTTTATATGTACAAATTTCGATCTATGATCATGCAGGATGAAGAAGAGGAAAAAACAGAATGGTCTACCAGGAATGATCCGAGGATTACACCGGTTGGAAAGCTGATCCGCAGGACGAGTATTGATGAACTGCCGCAGCTTTTTAATGTGCTGAAAGGAGAGATGAGTCTGGTAGGACCAAGACCGGAAAGGCCACAGTTTGTGCAAAAGTTCCGGGATGAAATTCCACGTTATATGGTAAAACATCAGGTGCATCCGGGAATGACTGGCTGGGCGCAGATTAATGGATATCGTGGAGACACTTCCATTGAGAAGCGGATCGAATATGATCTTTACTATATTGAGAACTGGACAATGGTATTTGATATGAAAATATTGATTCTGACAATTTTTAAAGGATTTTTTGACGGAAGATGAAGATAGATGTGATCATACCGGTCTACAGACCGACAGAAAAACTGCATAAAGTATTGTATAGGCTCTGCAGACAGACGCACCTTCCGGAGCAAATCATTCTGTTACACACCAGGGATGGGATAAAGCTGGATGTTTCGGTTTGTAAAGACCGGGTTTCTGTTACAGAGATTCCGATTTTGGAAAAAGAATTTGATCATGGAAGAACCAGAGAGCAGGGAATCTGGATGTCAGATGCAGATATTGTGGTCATGATGACCCAGGATGCAGTTCCGGCAGATCCGTTTCTTTTGGAAAAGCTTTCAGAAGTATTAAATGAGCATCCGGATGCTGTGGCAGCTTATGCCAGACAGATACCGGATCAGAACTGTGGTCTGTTGGAAAAATATACGAGAGTTTTCAATTATCCCCCAAAAAGCCAGATTAAATCGCAGAAGGATTTGCCAAAACTGGGAATAAAAACTTATTTTTGCTCCAATGTGTGTGCTGCCTATCGGAGAGGAGTCTATCTGGAACTGGGAGGATTTCCGCATCCGGTCATCTTCAATGAAGATTTGGTCTTTGCAGCAGGAGCAATCCAAAATGGATGGAAGATTATTTATAAAGCAGATGCACGGGTGATTCATTCTCATGAGTATACTTACAGAGAGCTGATAAGGAGAAATTTTGACCAGGGTGTATCGCAGGCATGTCATCCAGAAATATTTGAAAAAGTAAAGTCAGAGAAAGAAGGCATACACCTGATTTGCACACTTGTGAAAAAGCTTTTAAAAGAAAGAAAATATTTGCAGATTATACAGCTGTTTGTGGAAAGCGGGTGCAAATATCTGGGCTACCAGATGGGAAAACATTACCGACAATTACCGGAAAGTTTCATCATGAAACTGACAATGAATCATAATTACTGGAGAGGAAGGAATGATGAGGATGCTTAAAAAAATAGCAGGATGGTCGTGGAAGAAAAAGATTATTGGGATTATTTGCATGATGCTGATTCTTGTTCTGGGGATGGCAGGTGCCGTATTTGGTTATGCTGCCAGCAAAGTGAACAAAATCCAGAAAATCGAAGTAAAAAAAGAAACACTGAAGGAATCGATTACAGAAGAGGTGGAACATAAGAGTGGATACCTGAATGTGGCAGTATTCGGGCTGGATTCCAGGGACGGTTCGCTGGATAAAGGAAATCGAAGTGATACGATCATGATCGTAAGTTTGAATCAGGAAACTTATGAAGTGAAAATGGTATCGGTGTACCGTGATACTTTTATGCGGCTGAAAGATGGAAGTTATAATAAGGCGAATGCAGCTTATTCTTATTTCGGACCGGATGGGGGTGTTGCTCTTTTGAATGAGAACATGGATATGAACATTGAGAAGTATGTATCTGTGAACTTTAATGCCTTAGTCGATGTAATTGATGCGGTGGGAGGAATGGATCTGGAGCTGACTGATGCAGAAGTAGTCCACATGAATAATTATTGTGTGGAGACTTCTGAAGTAACCGGAAAAAGTTATAAGAAGATTGAGCCGGAAGTCGGAGGTAGCTATCATCTGAATGGAGTACAGGCGGTTTCTTATGCGAGAATCCGTTATACAGATGGTGGAGACGCGCAGCGTACAGTGCGTCAGAGAATCGTCCTTCTGAATATCATGCAGAAGCTGCAGCAGATGGATCTGACGACGATCAATAAGATTGCTGACAGTGTTTTTCCACAGATTGCAACCAATTTTTCTTTTACTGAAATTCTGAATTATGCGAAAGATTTTCAAAAATATAAAGTAGGTGAAACACTTGGATTTCCAAATACAAGGTATTCCAAAATGCTTTCTGGTGTAGGAAGTACAGAAATCGCAGATACACTGGCATCCAATGTTGCCGAAGTACATCAGTTCCTGTTTGGAGATACAGATTATCAGGTATCAGGGACAGTAAAAGGAATTGATGATGAAATAAAAGATGCGCTTTCCAGTGGAAAATATGAGGAAACAGACGAGACGGAAAAAGAGAATGAAAAGTCGGAAGACAAGACATCTGAGGAAACGAATCATATAGAAAGTAATATAGAAGTGACGGAAGATGGAAATGCCGGAACGGATTCTGGCAATTCATCAGCCGACAGTGGATCTGGTTCATCAGCAGTGACAGAACCACAGCAGCCGGATACAGAAACACCGCCGGATTATTATGAGGAAGATTACTATTATGGTGATGATTAAAGGAGGAAAAAGGAATGAGAAAAATAACAAAGTGGTTATGCAGTGTATTGCTTGTAGCAGCAATTGGTCTGACAGGATGTGGACAGAAACAGAAGACGGAAAGTACGGCAGAGAAATCCAATGAAAATCATTTTGTGGGAGAGTGGATCGTTGAGCCGGAGTATGCAATCAGCAAGGTTGGAGATGAAAATACGCTGTTTGTAGATGGAAGGGGAGAAAAAAAGGCAATCCTTGGAACTGTAAAAGGTGCAATTGCTACAGTATGGCAGGACTGGAGTATTACAGAAGGAAAACAGGGAGATGAGAAATGGGGGTGCATCCAGGAGCCGGAACAGCTGGAAGAGACTCTTGGCAATCTTGGAATTACAAAGGATAAAGAAATTATTCTGATCGGTGAGACCCTAGATGGATGGGGAGATGATGCGAGACTTCTCTGGGAACTCCGGGCAGCCGGATATGAAGATGTGAAGATGGTAGATGGCGGATGGAAGGCGTTGAAAGACAGTGGAATCAAGACACAGTTCCTCGCATCCAAACCGGAACCGGCAGAAGTAAAAATCGATGAAATTGATTATTCCCATGTGATGACAACCGAAGAATTACAGAAGAATTATGACGAGTACAAAATTGTGGATGTGCGTACCGATGAAGAATATGAAGGAGCAATCCTGTATGATGAGGCAAAGGGAGGACATCTTCCGGGAGCAATTCATATCCGGTACACGGATCTGTTCGATGATGCGGGATATCTGAAATCCAATGAAGAACTGACAAAAATGTTTGAGGATGCCGGACTGTCTAAAGATGATGAGATCGTCACTTATTGTACAGGAGGAATCCGTTCGGCATATACACAGCTGGTAATGGAAATGTGTGGATTTGAACATACATACAATTATGATCAGTCATTCTGGAGATGGGCTGTTGTTGGAGATGTAGAATAATGGTTAGCGTTTTGATGTGTACTTATAACCGGAGATTTTGTTTGAAACAGGCGATTGACAGCGTACTTTGTCAGACGTATCCGGATTTTGAATTTGTCATCGTAGATGACGGATCGACCGACGGAACAGAAGAACTGATTAAAAGCTATCAGGATCCACGGATCAGATATTTTAAACTGAATCGGAATTCGTTTTACTGTTATGCAGCAAATCAGGGGCTTGATCACTGCCAAGGAGACTATGTGGCATTTATGAACAGCGATGATGCATGGTTGCCGGACAAGCTGGAAAAGCAAGTGACGGTTATGGAAGAGGATCGGATGCTCGGGGCATGTTTTACGAGAGTATATCTGGTTGATGAAAGTGGCAATGATCTGTCAGAAGAATGCAGGGATATGGCAGAGCTTTTTGACAGGAAGTGTTCGACACAGAAAGAATATCTGCATACGCTTCTGCAATCTGGGAATTTTCTTTGTCATCCCTCAGCTCTGGTCAGAAAATCTGTATTGGATAAGATCGGATATTTCAATCTTTTGTATCGCCAGCTGGCAGATTATGATCTGTGGCTTCGGATTGTAAGTGAAGCAGAGATCACGGTTCTGGAAGAGAGACTGATCCGCTTTCAATGGAATATAAAAGGAAAGAAACAGATCAGTATGTCAACAAGAGAAAATTCAGTCCGCGCATTTAATGAATCTGTCATGATCCGGAAAAATTGTGTTGAATCGATGACGGATGAAAAATTTTGTCAGTTTTTCCGGGAAGATTTCCGGAATCCGGATTCTGTATCACATTTACAGCTGGAATTTGAAAAAGCATTCTGGTTGATGAAATGTATAGAGGAAGTACCGGGACTGAAAGCAGCGGGGATGGAAATGCTGGGGCAGATTATGAGAGAAGCAAATGCAATGGAGACTTTAAGAGAGCATTTTCATCTGGATATTTTTGATCTGTATCAGTGGAATGGAGAACATATGTATAAGACGCCATGGCTGATAAGTGAAATTGAAGAAGGAAGCCAGCAACTGGCGTATTATAAAGATATTCTCAAACAGAAAGATGAGTATATCGGGCAGCAGAAAGAACAGCTTGAAAAACAAAATGCAGCGATTGAACAGCAGCAGGAATATATAGAAGGACAGCGAAGGCAGGCCGCGCATTATGAAGAACAGCTGGATGAACTTGGCAGACGGATGGAACAGAAAACAGGGCAGCTTAAGAAATATGAGGATAAGATCAGGGAGCAGGATGAAATGATCCAGACATATGCAAATTCAACCAGCTGGAAAATAACAGAACCGATGAGAAAAATCATGCGTCTGCTGAAAAAGTGATTTATAGAAAAGATGAATATACTTAATCCGGGATAAGGACAATCAATTAGTGAATAGATTGAAGATATGCTATAGTTAGAAGAAAGAAGATTAGACGAGGAGAAAAGATTATGAAAAGAACAGCATTATTTCTTGCAGGAATTCTTGCGATTTCATCACTTTCAGGATGTGGTGCAAAGAATTCGAAATCAGACAGCAGTGAACCATTTGAAGGAAAGTATGTAGTAACCGCCGACTATGTGAAAGAAAATCTGGACGATATCATCGTAGTGGATGCAAGAGGTGAAGATGAGGCGAAAAAAGGTACTGTAAAAGGTGCAGTGGCAACGACATGGCAGTATCTGGCAACCTGCGAAGACGGGGAAGCGGGGGATGCAAACTGGGGATGTATTCTTGATACAAAGCGCCTGAGCGAAAGATTAGGAGAGCTTGGGCTGGCAAAAGATAAGGAAATCGTGCTTTTTTCAAATGCGGAGAAAGGTTGGGGAGAAGATGGCAGGATTGCATGGGAGCTGATCGCGGCAGGCTATGAGGATGTGAAAATCGTAGATGGCGGGATCAAAGCACTGAAAGCAGCAGGAGTTGAGACTGTCAAAGGAGTAGCAGAGCCGAAACCGGTATCGGTAGAAATTGATTCGATTGATGAAACGCATGTGATCAATACGGATGAGCTGAAAGAGATTTATGACGACTGTAAAATTGTGGATACCCGTACAGATAAAGAATATAATGGAAAGACAATGTATGGGGAGGAAAATGGGGGACATCTTCCAGGGGCAATCCAGATCCGTTATACGGATTTGTTTAACAGTGACAGTACATTAAAGAGTAATGAAGATCTGACCAAGATGTTTGAAGATGCAGGACTTTCAAAAGAGGATCATATTATTACTTACTGTACCGGAGGAATCCGTTCAGCTTATATGCAGCTTGTAATGGAAATGTGTGGCTTTGAAAATTCAGAGAACTATGACGAATCTTTTTACAGATGGTGTGTGGAAGGAGATCTGGAGAAATAAAAGAGAAGCAGATCAACGAGATCTGAACATCGTATGAATATGAATGGATTTGAAAAAGCGGGACGTTGGCAATTTAGTCAACGTCCCGCTTTTGTAACCTTTTTGGGAATAATTATTATTTTACAATTTTTTTCTTACCGAATGCAATGATTGCGCCAAGAGCAGCGAGCATTGCAACCGCGAGAGCAGCGATAGGAGCGGTATCTCCTGTCTTTGTTGTAGCAGCAGTAGTGGTTTTACCGTTATTCTGGTTTTTATTGTTATCTTTGCCATTGTTGTCTTTCTTTGTATCAGGATCAGCGACAGGATCTGTTACAAAATGCTTCTGGATCACTTCACTTTTTGCACCGTTTTCGATGGTGAATACCTTGATGTTGGTGATTCCGGCTTCTTTGAGAAGCTGAGTTGCTTTTGCAGCACCTCTTGCTCCACTGTTGCAAAGAACGTAAATTGTTTTTCCTTCAAAATCTGCTTTGTGAGCAGTTACATATTCTGTAAATGCTTTTGCGAGATCATCCGGAAGTTTGTTATCTTTGTCAAAAAGTGGAAGGGAAAGGGATCCCTTTAAGTGTCCTTTTGTGTAAGAAGCTGTAGAACGTACATCAAGAATCAGGTAGTTCTTTGTATCTGCCATTTTATTGATTACATGAGTGTCAGAAACATAGATTGCAGCAGCGTTTACATCAGCATCTTTTGCACCACCAGTGATAGTATGCACTTTTGCAAGATCATATCCGGCAGCTTTTAATAAAGCAGTAGCAGCTCTTGCACCACTTGCACCACTGTTACAGAGAAGATAGAGATCTTTTTTCTCAAGAGTGGCTTTGTTGTCTGTTACATATTTTGTGAAATCTTTGGAAAGCTGGTCATCTGTAGTTTTTGCAACACCATCAGCATTAAATACTGGTGTTGAGATAGAACCTTTCAAATGTCCGGCACCATAGTTGCCTGTTGCACGTACATCAAGGATTGCTACATCGTCTTTTCCAACAGCAGCAACAGCTGTTTTTCCGTCTACAGCATTTCCATCTGTTCCTGACATTGCGTACAGGAGTTCCAGGCCTTTTGCACCGTTTGTGATGGTGTATACTTTTCCATCTTCCTTAGTGCTTGTGTTATAGCCAAGTTCTCCAAGAAGTTTGGTTGCTTTCTGAGCCCCTCTTGCACCACTGTTGCAGATGATGTAGATTGGTTTGTCTTCTGTTATTTTGGAAGTAATTTCTTCTTTGAAAGCTTTTTCAAGTGCTTCAGCTTCAGCTGTGTCAAGTTTGTTGTCGGCGTCAAACAGAGACTGTGAAATGGATCCTTTCAGAGTGCCTGTTTTAGCCTGTGCTTTTGTAGAACGCACATCAATGACATATGCAGTTCCTTCTTTTGCAGCTGTAATAGCATCGTTTCCGGATACAAATTTGTAACCATCTACAGTTACGAAAGCACTTTTTACAGTTTCATCTTTCGCACCACCGGTGATGGTATAGATTGTGTTTTTGTCAACACCGTTGTCTGCAAGTAAAGCAGTAGCGGCTCTTGCACCTCTTGAACCACTGTTGCAGAGAACGTATACTTTTTTGCCTGTAAAGGTAGAAAGATTGTTCGTTACATATTTTGCGAAAGCTTTTGAATATTCGTCCTGATTTGTTGGAGTAACTGTCTCTTCGCCTTTTTCATCAATATAGAACACAGGCTGAGAAATAGAATTCTTCAGATGTCCCTTTGCATAGTTTTCTGTTGTACGTACATCGATGATTACTACATCAGATGAATCAACAGCAGCTACGGCTTCAGCACCGGTTACAGCGTTGTTTGTTCCAAGGAATGCGTAACGAACTTCAAGGCCTGTTGCTCCGTAAGTAATAGTGTGAATGTTGTCAAGAGAATATCCTGCAGCGTTTAATAAAACAGTAGCAGCTTTTGCACCTGCGTTTCCACTGTTGCAGAGAACATAGATTTCTTTTCCTTCAAGAGCGGAATTTCCGGTTACAGTTTCTGTGAAAGCTACAGCAGTAGGTTCATCGGAACGCTTAACAACACCATCAGAAGTAAATACTGGTGCAGAAATAGAACCTTCAATATGTCCCTTGTTGTAGTTTTTAGGTGTGCGTACATCTACGATAACACCAGAGCCGGCTTTTGCATTTTCGATGGCTTTTGATCCATCTATAGGATTACCATCTGTGCCAAGTTCTGTGTAGCGACCAGCGATATCAGTAATAACATCCGAAGTTTCTTTAGAATCATCAGCTTCAGTAGAAGCTTCTTCTTCAGAAGTTTCCCCTTCAGGAACTGTTACTTCTTCCTGGTTTTCCTGATCTTCTGAAACAGTAGTCTGCACATCACTTTCTGTAACGGCATCAGCAACCGGATCAGCGGCAAAAGCTGTCAGAGAGCCGTTCGCAAGTAATGCGAAAGACAGAAATACTGGTAATAATTTTCTTTTCATTTTTCCTCCTTACTCTCAAAATTAGGTTACGATTACATTGTAACAGTTTTCACAAAAATTTCATAATTGTTTTAATCTATATATAAAAACGGAATAGATAAAATCTATAGGTATAATTGAGAGATTTTATTAAACTAACTGCTGTTTCGTGGTAGAATAAAAAGATAAAAATGAAAAACGGGGATATGAAAATGAAAGGAATTATTTTGGCAGGCGGATCAGGAACCCGGCTCTATCCACTTACGATGGTGACATCCAAGCAGCTTTTACCTGTGTATGACAAGCCGATGATCTACTATCCGTTGTCAGTTCTTATGAGTGCAGGAATTCGGGAAATCCTGATCATCAGTACACCACAGGATACACCGAGATTTGAAGAACTTTTCGGGGACGGGCATCAGTTCGGCATCGAATTAACCTATGCGGTGCAGGAAAGACCGGAAGGTCTTGCGCAGGCGTTCATAATAGGAAAAGAATTTATTGGCAATGATGCGGCGGCAATGATCCTGGGGGATAATTTGTTTGCCGGGCATGGGCTTAAGAAACGTCTTTTAGAAGCGGTAAAAGCAGCGGAGAGAGGAGACGGTGCAACCATATTTGGATATTATGTGGATGATCCGGAACGGTTTGGTATCGTGGAATTTGATGAAAAGGGCAAGGCGGTTTCCATTGAGGAAAAACCCGAACATCCGAAAAGTAATTACTGTGTGACAGGTCTGTATTTTTATGATAACCGGGTGAGCGATTATGCAGGACAGTTAAAGCCAAGCAGACGCGGGGAGCTGGAGATCACGGATCTTAACCGGATCTATCTGGAACAGGGAAGACTTCGGGTAGAGCTTCTGGGTCAGGGCTTTACCTGGCTGGATGCGGGCACCCATGAGAGTCTGACAGATGCGACCAATTTTGTGAAGACGGTAGAGACTCATCAGCACCGGAAAATTGGATGTCTGGAAGAAATTGCCTATATGAATGGCTGGATTTCCAGAAACGCACTGCTGGAAGTCTGTGAAAAATACAGACAGAATCAGTATGGACAATATTTGCATGACGTAGCAGAAGGAAAGTTCAGAGAGAATCTATTTTAGACAGGGGAGAGAGTTTATGAAAATCATTGTTACCGGCGGCGCCGGATTTATTGGCAGCAACTTTATTTATTATATGATGGAAAAGCATTCGGAGGATCAAATCATCTGTCTGGATGCACTGACTTATGCAGGGCATATGTCAACCCTGGAAGTAGCAATGAAAAATCCAGCGTTCCGTTTTGTGAAAGCATCTGTGACGGATCGGGTGACTGTATACCGGCTGTTTGAGGAAGAACACCCGGATATAGTAGTTAACTTTGCAGCGGAAAGTCATGTGGACCGGTCGATTGAAAATCCGGAAGTCTTTCTGGATACCAATATAAAGGGAACGGCAGTGTTGATGGATGCGTGCCGGAAATATGGAATCTGGCGTTATCATCAGGTTTCTACGGATGAGGTGTATGGGGATCTTCCGCTTGAACGGCCGGATCTGTTTTTTACAGAAGAGACGCCGATCCATACGAGCAGTCCGTACAGTGCATCCAAGGCAGCGGCAGATCTTCTGGTACAGTCCTATCACAGAACGTATGGACTTCCGGTTACAATTAGCCGTTGTTCCAACAACTATGGACCATATCATCTGCCGGAAAAGCTGATTCCGCTGATGATCGTCGAAGCGCTTCATGACCGGCCGCTTCCGGTCTATGGTGATGGGAAAAATGTCCGTGACTGGCTTTATGTAAAGGATCACTGCCGGGCGATCGATTTGATCCTGCGTCACGGAAAAGAAGGGGAAATTTACAATGTCGGCGGGCATAACGAGATGAAGAATATTGATATTGTGAAGCTGATCTGCAGGGAGCTTGGAAAGCCGGAAGAGCTGATTACTTATGTGGAGGATCGGAAAGGGCATGACAGAAGATATGCAATCGATCCGTCAAAGATCCACAGAGAGCTTGGCTGGCTTCCGGAAACTTCTTTTGCAGAAGGAATTAAGAAAACAATCAACTGGTATCTGAATCATCAGGAGTGGTGGAGACCGATCGTAGAAAAGGAAATGAAAATAAAATGCTAAAGTTTTTGGTGACGGGTGCTGCCGGGCAGCTTGGAAAGGATGTTGTACGTGAACTGGAAAACCGGGGATATGAAGTGACGGGAAGCGGCAGCAAAAAGAGAAAAACAGCAGGTCGTTATGTGAAGATGGATATCACAGACAGAAACGAAGTCGAGGCAGTAATGAAAAAGCTCAGACCGGATATTGTGATCCACTGTGCGGCGTGGACGGCGGTGGATGCGGCAGAAGAGCCGGAAAACTATGAAAAAGTATGGGAAGTTAATGGAAAGGGCACAGCAAATCTTGCATCCGCCTGCCAGAAAATTCATGCTAAAATGGTTTATATCAGTACAGACTATGTGTTTGGTGGACAGGGGAGCAGACCGTGGGAACCGGATTGTGAGGAGTTTTCGCCGCTGAACCGATACGGTGAAACGAAATTACAGGGTGAACAGACAGTGAAAGCAGAACTGAAAGAGTATTTTATTGTGCGAATCGCTTGGGTATTCGGGAAAAACGGGAATAATTTCGTGAAGACCATGCTGGAGCAGGGGAAAAGACGGAAAGAACTTCGAGTGGTATGTGATCAGATTGGAACGCCGACTTACACAGCAGATCTTGCAAAATTTCTTGCAAATCTGTCGATGACAAAGCGATATGGAATCTATCATGTGACTAATGAAGGAGAATATGTCAGCTGGTATGATTTTGCAAAAGAAATCTTCGCACAGGCTGTGAAGCTTGGTGAAAAAGAATATGCAGATGTAAAAGTGATTCCGGTTACGACAGCAGAATATGGAATTTCAAAAGCAGCAAGACCGTTTAACAGCAGACTTGACAGAAAAAGGATCTGTGAAGAAGGATTTCAGCCACTGCCGGTCTGGAAGAATGCGCTGGAGAGATATTTGCAGGAAGTTCTTGCAGAGAGAAAAGGATAAAAGGAAAATGGGACAGATAAAGGTAGAAAAAAATGCAGGTGGAATCGAAGGACTCTGCGTGATCGAACCGTCGGTGCATGGTGATCAGCGTGGATATTTTATGGAAACTTATAATCAGAAGGATATGGAGGAAGCCGGACTTACGATGAAGTTTGTACAGGATAATCAGTCCGGTTCTGGAAAAGCAGTGCTGAGAGGACTTCATTTTCAGAAGAAATATCCGCAGGGAAAGCTAGTCCGGGTGATCCGGGGAACCGTATTTGATGTGGCGGTGGATATCCGGAAAGGAAGTGCCACCTATGGAAAATGGTATGGAATTGAACTGTCGGAAGAGAATAAAAAGCAGTTTTACATTCCGGAAGGATTTGCGCATGGATTTCTGGTGCTGAGCGACCAGGCAGAATTCTGCTACAAATGTACGGATTTTTATCATCCGGATGATGAGGGCGGGATTGCCTGGAACGATCCGACGATCAACGTTGCATGGCCAGAGCTTGATGTGCCATACAGAATGAGTGAAAAAGATAAAAAGTGGGGAAGGCTGGGAGAATAAGATGGAAAGAATTCAGGGATTAAAAGAATATGTACAGACAGAACATTATCTGGAAGGAATCGGGATCGGGAAAGAAGAGCAGAAGGAAATTCAGATTACCTATCAGCCACTGGCACAGGGCGAATATAATATCAACTACTGGTTCGTACACCCACTGACCGGAAAGAAACTGGTGCTTCGTGTCAATACAGGAAGCCAGATGCATCTGGAAAATCAGATTGAATACGAATATCATGCATTGGAGCTTCTGGCAGATTCAGGACGGACGCCAGTGCCGGTTTTTGTAGATGGAAGTAAGAAGGAACTGCCGTATGGTGTGATGGTTATGGAGTTTCTGGAAGGGAGTGCACTGGATTATCGGAAGAATCTGATGGAAGCGGCAGAATGTCTTGCGGATATCCACAGTGTTCCGGTAAAAGAAACGGATGGACTGATATCGCCATCGAATCCACTGCAGGCGATTCTGGATGAATGTAATCAGATGGTGCAGACATACTACGAGTCTGATCTGGGAGAAGAAAAGAAAAAAGTACAGATCCGGCGTCTTCTGGAGCTGGGACAGGAGAAGATCAATGAGATCCGGGATTATAGTGGATACAGATGCTGTATTAACACAGAGCTGAATTCAGGAAATTTCCTGATGAATGGCGCAGGAAAAGACAATTATCTGGTTGACTGGGAAAAGCCGCTTTATGGTGATCCGGTTCAGGATCTGGGGCATTTCCTTGCACCAACGACAACTTTCTGGAAAACAGATGTGATTCTGACAGAAGAAGAGATGGCTGATTTTACAAGAAAATATATCCAGGCGGTAAATGGCAGATTTGATGTGAGTGGAATCGAAGAACGTCTGAACATTTTTATTCCGATCACGTGTCTCAGGGGAATTACATGGTGTGCAATGGCGTGGGTAGAATATCAGGAGCCGGGAAGACTGATCCGCAACGAAGAAACATTTAAAAAGATGGAAGACTATTTAAACCGGGATTTTCTGGATATGATCGAAGAAAGATATTATAAATAAAGATTTCAGGGATACGGAGTAATAAAATCCTACGTTTTTCCACATACTACCCATATCGAATAAATTATGGAAAATATGTGGAACACAGGAGGAATAGAATCAATATGAAAGCTACAGGAATTGTCCGCCGGATCGATGATCTTGGCAGAATTGTCGTTCCGAAGGAAATCAGGCGCACGCTACGTATCCGTGAGGGTGATGCACTTGAAATTTTCACCGACCGGGAAGGAGAAATCATTCTCAAAAAATACTCACCGCTTGGGGAAATGGGAAATTTTGCAGACCAATATGCGGAAAGTCTGGCGCAGACGCTTGGATATCTGGTGTGTATCACAGATACAGATCAGGTGATTGCAGCAGCAGGACCGGGGAAGAAAGAATTTCAGGAACAGCTGATCACAAGACAGCTTGCGGAAGTGATCGCAAGAAGGGAGCAGTTTCTGGCATCCTCTATGGATCGGAAGTTCACGGTCATCGTGTCGGGACAGAATGCAGAACTGAAATGGCAGGTGGTAAGTCCGATCATCTGCGCCGGAGATGCGATCGGTTCTGTCGTGATCCTGGCAAAGGACGGCAGGAAAAAACCCGGTGAGTTGGAACAGAAGATGATACTCTGCGCAGCAGGATTTCTGGGACGACAGATGGAACAGTAAAGGAATATTTCATAAGAATCTCTCATAGTATAAAAGGACAGGAGGGGTTCTTATGGAAAAAAAGCTGTTTGGAAATATCTGTTTTACAAGACTTGTGAAAGCACTGATGCTTTCTTACTTTCTTACGATGCTGATGCTGCTCGGGCTGTCCTTTGGACTGTATAAGTTTGACTTAAGCGAGAAAACAGTCCGGATCGGGATCCTTGCGGTTTACATAATTTCCACATTTGCCGGTGGATTTGCCATGGGAAAAATGGGGAAGACAAGGAAATTCCTGAGGGGATTTATGCTTGGAATGTTCTATTTTCTGCTCCTGCTTGCAATTTCAGCAGGGATCTACCGGAGCGTGCAGGGTGGAATACAGATGATGATCGCCTGGATCCTCTGTGGGGCAGGCGGAATGCTCGGTGGTATGGTGTCCTGAAGGGGCGGAGATGTAATTTTTGCGTTGACGGTATCAAGGGATATGGGCGATACTTTTATTTTTTAATCCGGAGGAAGCAGTTGCTTCGGAAGGAGCAGTAATGACTCCGGGCACTTGCATGAATGTAAGGATTGTAAAGAAAAACTGGATTTTGCCCATTTGTTTCACACATTTGTTTCAGATTGGATTTTTGCGTTGACGGTAAGTTGGAAAATGTGTTATACTGTATCACATAATGAGCAAAGAAGGAGGATATTACAATGAAACACATTAAAACATTGAATACACAGACTCTGAACAATACAGTAAAGAAGGGCGGATGCGGAGAATGCCAGACATCCTGTCAGTCAGCATGCAAGACTTCTTGTACAGTAGGAAATCAGACTTGCGAACACAGCAAATAAGAGATATTTGTAAGTGTAGTGAATAAGTATGACAAGCAGGCAGCGGCTTTAAAGCCGCTGTCATTTGACGTATGAGGAAAAATTTGAAAAATAAGGATAGAAAGGGGTACCGGTTGTGATTCATCAGTACCAGAACAATGGATATAATATTGTACTTGATGTCAACAGCGGATGCGTTCATGTAGTGGACGAGCCGGGGTACGAAGTTATTGCATGTCTGAACCGTATGAACGAGAATCAGACAGTGCAGACGCTGAAAGAAGAAAGTACATGGAACCAGCTGAAAGATGAGCTGGAAGGGAAATATTCCGAAGAAGAACTCAGAGATATATTGGATGACGTGACAGAGCTGACTGAGAATGGACAGCTTTTTGTTGTTGATACATATGAACCTTTTATCGGGGAGGTTATCAAGCGTAAGACAGTTGTGAAAGCACTTTGTTTGCATATCGCACACGACTGCAATCTTGCCTGCAAATACTGTTTTGCAGAAGAAGGAGAGTATCACGGAAGAAGAGCGCTTATGACTTATGAAGTTGGTAAGAAAGCCCTGGATTTCCTGATCGCCAATTCCGGAACAAGAAGGAATCTGGAAGTTGATTTCTTTGGCGGGGAGCCGCTGATGAACTGGCAGGTTGTAAAAGACCTGGTGGCATACGGAAGAGAACAGGAGAAGCTTCATGACAAGCATTTCCGTTTTACTGTAACTACGAATGGTGTACTTCTGAATGATGACATCCAGGAGTTTATCAATAAAGAAATGGACAATGTAGTCATCAGTCTTGACGGACGTAAGGAAGTTAATGACAGAATGCGTCCTTTCAGAAACGGAAAAGGAAGCTATGATTTGATCGTTCCGAAGTTCCAGAAGCTTGCAGATTCACGTAATCAGGAACGCTACTATATCCGCGGAACATTTACCAGAAACAATCTGGATTTTTCAGAGGATGTGAAGCACTTTGCAGAGCTTGGCTTCAAGCAGATGTCGATCGAACCGGTTGTCGGGGATGAATCTGATCCGTATGCAATCCGCGAAGAAGATCTTCCACAGATCTTTGATGAGTATGACAAGCTTGCAAGATATATCATCGAGAAAGATAAAAAGGGAGAAGGATTCAATTTCTTCCACTTTATGATCGACCTGGAAGGAGGACCGTGTCTGTACAAACGTCTGTCCGGATGTGGTTCGGGAACCGAATACCTTGCTGTTACGCCATGGGGAGATTTCTATCCGTGTCACCAGTTTGTAGGTGATGAAGATTTCCTGATGGGAAATGTAAACGAAGGGATTACAAGACCGGAGATCGCAGATGAGTTCCGTTGCTGCAACGTATATACAAAAGAAAAATGTAAGAAATGTTTTGCAAGATTCTACTGCAGTGGCGGGTGTATGGCAAACGCATACAAGTATGCAGACGGATTAAATGATTCTTATGATCTGGGCTGTGAGATGGAACGTAAGCGCGTAGAATGCGCGATTATGATAAAGGCTGCAATGGCAGACGAAAACTAAGAAAGGGACTTGGACATGAAGAAGAGTAAAGGAATAGTAAGCCTTGTTCTGATTGCTGCACTTTTAGGACTTCTTGGATTTACCTGCTGGCAGGGATTTGGTTCCTCCCACACAGGTTCTGCAAGAAATATCAATCTTGGTCTTGACCTTGCCGGTGGTGTCAGCATCACTTATCAGGCAAAAGACAAGAATCCTTCAGCAGAAGATATGAAGGATACGATCTACAAGTTACAGAAGCGTGTAGAGCAGTACAGTACAGAAGCAAGTGTATATCAGGAAGGGGACGACCGGATCAACATCGAGATCCCAGGTGTATCCGATGCCAATAAAGTTCTGGAAGAACTCGGCAAACCAGGATCACTGGTATTTCAGGATGCAGATGGCAACACCGTTCTTGAAGGAACAGATGTTAAAAATGCAGAGGCCCAGACGCAGGAAAACTCTACGACTAAGAATAAAGAATATGTTGTAGCTCTGCAGCTTACCAAAGAAGGAACAACCAAATTTGCAGAAGCAACAGCAGCAAATGTAGGAAAACAGATTTCCATTATTTATGATGGACAGACAATCAGTTCACCAAGAGTTAATCAGGCGATCGAAGGCGGAGAAGCCGTTATCACAGGGATGTCAAGCTATGAAGAAGCAGACAATCTTGCAGCTACCATCCGAATCGGTGGACTTTCTCTGGAACTGGAAGAACTTCGCTCTAATGTAGTAGCTGCACAGCTCGGAGAAGAAGCAATCAGCACAAGCTTAATGGCTGGTGCCATCGGACTTGCCATCATCTTCGTATTTATGTGCTTCGTATATCTGATTCCGGGACTTGCAGCAGGTCTTGCACTTCTGATCTACACAGGACTGATCCTAGTGCTTTTAAATGCATTTAATATCACGCTTACCCTTCCGGGAATTGCAGGTATCATCCTTGGAATCGGTATGGCAGTCGATGCCAACGTTATCATTTTCGCCCGTGTGCGTGAAGAAGTGACAACAGGTATCAGTGTTAAGACTTCCCTGAAGAATGGTTTCCACAAAGCACTGTCTGCGATCGTTGACGGTAACGTAACAACTCTGATCGCTGCAGCTATTCTCTGGTTCAAGGGTTCAGGTTCTGTAAAAGGATTTGCACAGACACTGGCACTTGGTATTGTTGTGTCAATGTTTACGGCACTTGTTATTACCAGGATCATCATTTTCTCTCTGTATGCGATTGGTCTTCGTGATGTGAAATTTTATGCGAAGAAATTCAAAAAAGAAAGAAAAATTATCGACTTCCTCGGAAAGAAAGCCATTTTCTTTGCAATATCAATTGCTGTGATCGCAGCAGGTTTTGTGACAATGGGAGTCCAGTCGGGAAAAGGTGAAGGTGCGCTGAACTACAGCCTGGAATTCAAGGGCGGTACGGCTACAACCGTAACATTTGATAAAGATTACTCGATTAAAGAGATTGATTCAAAGATCGTTCCGGTTGTAGAAGATGTGACCGGAGATCACAATGTACAGGCACAGAAAGTAAAAGACAGCAATCAGATCATCATCAAGACACAGACGCTGAATCTTGATGAAAGAGAAGCACTTAACAATGCGCTTGCTGATAAATTTGGTGTAGACACATCGACAATTACAGCAGAAAATATCAGTTCTACGGTAAGCTCCGAGATGAGACAGGATGCGATCATTGCAGTTATCATTTCAGCGATCTGTATGCTGATCTATATCTGGTTCCGGTTCAAAGATGTACGTTTCGCATCAAGTGCGGTTCTTGCTCTTTTACACGATTTGTTATTTGTGCTTACATTCTATGCACTTGCAAGAACATCTGTCGGTAATACATTTATCGCATGTATGTTGACAATCCTTGGATATTCTATCAATGCGACGATCGTTATTTTCGACCGTATCCGTGAAGAGCTTCGGGTCATGAAGAGAAACGATGATCTGAAAGCGCTTGTAAACAGAAGTATCACTTATACACTGACAAGAAGTATTTACACAACATTTACTACATTTGTCATGGTAGCGGTTCTTTATATCATGGGTGTAAGCTCTATTAAAGAATTTGCAGCACCTCTTATGGTTGGTATTGCAGGTGGCGGATATTCATCTGTATGTATCACCGGTGCATTATGGTATGTAATGAAAACAAAAATCGGCGGCAAAAAAGCAGCGAAAAAGAAATAACTGACAGAAAATGAGGTGTCGGAGGAGAATCCTCCGGCATCTTTGTATTATCTGACTACCAAAGAAAGGAAAAGAGAAAATGGAGAACTGGGTACTTCTGAGAAAAGGAGCGGATTTTCAGCATATCAGTGAGAAATTCCATATCAGTCCGCGAGTGGCTTCCCTGATAAGAAACCGGGATGTAATCGGGGATGATGCGATCGAGAAATATTTAAACGGTACGATCGCCGATCTGTACGATGGAATGCTGATGAAGGATATGGACAAGGCAGTAGCGGTTCTTGGAGAAAAGATAAAAGAAAATGCAAAAATCAGGATCATCGGAGACTATGATATTGATGGAATCCAGTCGACCTATATTCTTCTGGAGGGATTCCGGATGCTCGGAGCTGATGTGGACAGTGACATTCCGGATCGTATGAAGGACGGGTATGGTCTAAACCGGAACCTGATCGACCGGGCGCTGGAGGCCGACGTGGATACGATCATTACCTGTGATAACGGGATTGCGGCGGCAGAGGAGATCGCCTATGCAAAAAGTATGGGAATGACGATTGTGGTGACGGATCATCATGAGGTCCCGTATACGGAAATTGGCGGGGAACGAAGATATATTTTGCCGGAGGCAGATGCGGTTGTGGATCCGAAGCAGGAGGACTGTACTTATCCGTTCAAAGGGCTGTGCGGGGCTGCGGTTGCTTACAAGCTGGTGGAGGCTCTGATGGAAGCCATGGGAAAAGATGCGGAAGATGCAGATTATCTGATGGAAAATGTGGCAATCGCAACGATCGGTGATGTTATGGATCTGGTGGACGAAAACCGTATTTTTGTTAAACAGGGACTGGATATGCTGAAACGGACGGAGAATCTGGGACTGAAGGCGCTGATGGAATGTACTGGTGTGAATGTAGATAAGCTGTCTCCGTATCACATTGGATTTGTGATCGGCCCGTGTATGAATGCCAGTGGAAGACTGGATACAGCAAAGCGTGCCCTGGAGCTTCTGGAGGCAAAGAAAGTGGCGGAGGCGGATCTGCTGGCAGGTGATCTGAAAGCACTCAATGACAGCCGGAAGGATATGACGGCGCAGGCGGTAGAAGAGGCCTTTATCCAGGTGGAGAACAGTGAACTTAAGGATGCAGACGTGCTGGTGGTCTACCTGCCGGAATGTCATGAAAGCCTTGCCGGGATTGTGGCAGGAAGGATCCGGGAAAAATATTACCGTCCGGTCTTTGTGCTGACGAAGGGCGCGGAAGGTTTAAAGGGCTCAGGAAGATCGATCGAGACCTGGCACATGTATGAAGGACTGAACCGGGTAAAGCATCTGTTGTCAAAATTTGGCGGGCATAAGATGGCGGCAGGTCTCTCCATGCCGGAGGAGAATCTGGAACAGTTCCGTAAGGAGATTAACGAAAAATCCGGGATCACACCAGAGGATCTGAATGAAAAGATTGCCATAGATATGCAGCTCCCGTTTGAATGTGTCAATGAAAAATTTATCGGAGAGCTTGCGGTTCTGGAACCATTTGGCAAAGGAAATGCACGTCCGGTCTTTGCAGAAAGACAGGTACAGGTGGAAAGTGCGAGAATCCTTGGCAAGAATAAAAATGTGCTGAAGTTGCAGGTGAAGGATCTTCACGGTACAAGGATGGATGCCATGTATTTTGGAGATGTGAATACCTTTGTGGAATATGTGCGTGAAAAATTTGGAGATATTGCCTGTGAGTGTCTACTGCACGGACATGGGCATGGAATTGTTATGGCATTTACCTATTATCCTGATATCAATGAGTATCAGGGAGTCCGTACGCCACAGATTGTGATCCAAAATTATAAATAATTTGAAAAACAGCAATTTTATGCTATACTAATAAATATTGCATATATTTGTAGGTAAGGTGGAGAAGAAAGATGAAAAAACTTGAAGAATATGTTGTCAGCATTCCGGATTATCCGGAAAAAGGAATTATTTTCAGAGATGTAACCAGCATTCTTGAAGATCCGGAAGGGCTTCAGCTTTCCATTCGGGAACTGCAGGATAAGCTTGAAGGCATGGATTTCAACATCGTGATCGGACCGGAGTCCAGAGGATTTATTTTTGGAATGCCGATTGCATATAATCTGCAAAAAGCATTTGTGCCGATCCGTAAAAAAGGAAAGCTTCCTTGCGAGACAGCATCGATCAAGTATGATCTGGAATATGGAAGTGCAGAGATCGAGATCCACAAGCGTTCGATCAAACCGGGAGACAAGGTTGTGATCGTAGATGACCTGATGGCAACAGGCGGTACGGCAGAAGCAATGATCAAACTGATCGAAGGACTTGGCGGTGAGGTTGTAGAAGTTCTCTGCCTGATCGAACTGATGGGATTAAAAGGACGGGAAAAACTGAAAGGATACAAAGTAGATTCCGTAATCCAGTATCCGGGAAACTAATGAGAAAGAAGGGAAGGCTATGGCAGACGATATCGGAATCCAGCAGGAGATGCTGATCGAACCAACACATAAAAAACTGGAGATCGTAGATGGTCATGCGGTAAAGGATGTGGAAGATTATCAGAATCCGGAACTGCTTTATAAAAGTCTGATCGAGCGAGTCAGAAAGTACCATCCTTCGGCGGACGTCTCTATGATCGAAAAAGCATATCATATTGCAAGAGATGCGCATAAAGGGCAGACACGGAAATCCGGAGAAGAGTATATTATCCATCCTCTGTGGGTAGGAATCATTCTGGCACAACTGGAGATGGACAAAGAGACGATCGTTGCCGGCATCCTTCATGATGTGGTAGAAGACACGGTGATGACGGACGAAGAAATCCGTCAGGAATTCGGAGATGAGGTGGCTCTTCTGGTAGACGGTGTCACAAAGCTGGGACAGCTTTCCTATTCAGCGGATAAGCTGGAGGTCCAGGCTGAGAATCTTCGTAAGATGTTCCTTGCGATGGCAAAAGATATCCGTGTTATCATCATCAAGCTTGCCGACCGTCTGCACAATATGCGTACCCTGCAGTATATGCGACCGGAGAAGCAGTTGGAAAAAGCAAAAGAAACCATGGATATCTATGCTCCGATCGCACAACGGCTTGGTATTTCCAAGATCAAGACAGAGCTTGATGACCTGGCACTCAAATATTCCCAGCCGGAGGTTTTTAACGATCTGGTAAAGCAGATCAATGCAAGAAAAACGGAAAGGGAAGAATTTGTCCAGCAGATCGTGGATGAGGTTTCCACGCATATGAAGAATGCGAACATTGATGCAGAAGTGAACGGACGTGTGAAGCATTTCTTCAGCATTTATAAGAAGATGGTGAACCAGGATAAGACGGTGGATCAGATCTATGATCTGTTTGCAGTCCGTATTATCGTAGATTCTGTAAAAGACTGTTATGCGGCGCTTGGAGTTATCCATGAGATGTATACACCGGTACCGGGACGTTTTAAAGATTATATCGCAATGCCGAAGGCAAATATGTACCAGTCTCTGCATACGACTCTGATGAGTTCGATCGGTCAGCCGTTTGAGATCCAGATCCGTACAAAAGAGATGCATAAAACTGCTGAATACGGTATTGCGGCACACTGGAAATATAAAGAGTCTGAAGATGGAAAGAAGAGCGTTGAAGCGAAGGAAGAAGAGAAACTGAGCTGGCTTCGTCAGATCCTGGAATGGCAGCGAGACATGTCAGACAACCGGGAATTTCTGAATCTTCTGAAAGGAGACCTGGATCTATTTGCAGAGGATGTATACTGCTTTACACCGAACGGAGATGTCAAGAACCTGCCGAACGGTTCTACGCCGGTTGACTTTGCCTATGCGATCCATACGGCGGTCGGCAACAAGATGGTAGGTGCCCGAGTCAATGGCAAGCTGGTCAATATCGATTATAAGATCCAGAACGGGGACCGAATCGAGATCCTGACTTCGCAGAACTCCAAAGGACCGAGCCGTGACTGGCTGAGTATCGTCAAGAGTACCCAGGCGAAGAACAAGATTAACCAGTGGTTTAAGAAAGAATTCAAAGAAGAAAATATTGTACGTGGTAAGGAAATGCTTGCCACGTACTGTAAGGCAAAAGGATTTGTACTCTCGGATCTGATGAAACCGAAATATATGCAGATCGTGCAGGAAAAGTACGGCTTTAAGGACTGGGATTCGATTCTTGCAGCACTTGGACATGGCGGATTGAAGGAAGGGCAGATCGTCAACCGTCTTGCAGAAGAATACAGTAAGGATCACCGAAAAGAACTGACTGACGAAAGTGTTCTGGAAAAGGTTGCGGAAGCGGCAAAGAACAAGGTGCATATCACCCGATCCAAGAGTGGTATCGTGGTCAAGGGAATCGACGATATGGCAGTGCGCTTTTCCAGATGCTGCAATCCGGTGCCGGGAGATGAGATCGTTGGTTTTATCACCCGTGGACGTGGAATGTCGATCCATCGGACGGACTGTGTCAATATCATTCATCTGTCAGAAACGGAAAGAGCGCGTCTGATCCCGGCAGAATGGGAAAAACCGGAGGAAGGTACAGACACCGGAAGCTATCTGGCTGAGATCAAGATGTATGCAAATGATAGGCAGGGACTTTTGATGGATATGTCCAAGGTGTTCACGGAGATGAATATTGATGTGAAGTCTATGAATGTAAGAACCAGCAAACAGGGAACGGCAACAATCGAAGCCGGATTTATTGTCCGGGGAAGAGAGGAGCTTGGAAAAGTGATCGGAAAGCTCCGGCAGATCGTCGGTGTGCTGGATATAGAACGAGCAGTGGGGTAAAAAGAAATGAAAATCGAAAAATTTGTAACAGGAATTATCAGTACCAATTGTTACATTGTTACTAATGAAGAAACAAAAGAGACCGTGATCGTTGATCCGGCAAATCTGTCAAAAGCGATGATCGGTTATATCGAAGAGGAAGAGCTTGTAATTAAGGCAATTCTTCTGACTCATGCGCATTTTGATCATATCATGGGAATCGATAAAGTGATCGACCGGTATGGAGAAATGCCGGTTTACGTAGAAGAATCTGATCTGGAGCTTCTTCACACACCGTCTATGAATGAGTCAACGGTATATACAAATGGCTACAGCTACCCGGGTGGAGACGTGATCCATGATGGAGATGTGCTTCATCTGATCGGAGAAGATTTCCGGGTGATCCATACACCGGGACATACCCAGGGCGGCGTATGCTACTATGTAGAAAAAGAGGGAGTACTTTTCAGTGGAGATACATTGTTCTGTTGTTCAGTCGGAAGAAGTGATTTTGCAACCAGCAGCACTTCTGCACTGATTCGTTCGATCAAGGAAAAGCTGTTCCTGCTTCCGGATGAAACAAAGGTATTCCCGGGACATATGGGCGCAACAACGATTGGCAACGAAAAAGTGAACAACCCGTATGTATAGAGGAGCAGAGAAATGATTCGGATCAGCTGTAAGAATGAACGTTTCACCTACGACATGTATCATATCGTAAAGTCATTTCTTCCTGATGCCGAGATCAGCCAGAAGGTAGATCCAGAACAGGAACTTCTGATCGAGATGACCGCAGAAGAGGAACCAGATCTGGAAGAGCAGGCATGTGATAAAAAGGTCCGGTGGACCTTTTTTCATTGCAGGGAGGCTGAAATCGCAGACATCAGCGAAAAAAGAGAACAAAAGCGTTATATCAATAAAAAATTATATCAGACTCTGGTCAAAAAGACCGGAGAAGAACATGCATGGGGGAATATGACAGGTGTCCGCCCCACAAAGATGATCATGGAAAGACTGGAAGAAGGTTCTTCTGAGGAAGAAATCATCCGGTATATGCATGATACCTATGTGGTAAGCGAGAAAAAAGCAATGCTTGGTATCGAGATTGCAAAGCGGGAAAAAGCCCAGCTTGACAAGCTGGATTATGAAAATGGATACAGTCTTTATATCGGAATTCCGTTCTGCCCGACAACCTGCAGTTACTGCTCCTTTACTTCTTATCCGGTTGCAAAATGGCAGGACCGGATGGATGAATATGTAGATGCACTTTTAAAAGAGCTTGCATTCATTGCAGAGGTTTCAAAAGAAAAGCATCTTAATGCGATTTATATGGGAGGCGGTACGCCGACAACCCTGAGTGCACAGCAGATGGACCGGGTTTTGAGTTTCCTGGAAGAACATTTTTCCTTTGAACATCTGAAAGAATATACGATCGAAGCCGGAAGACCGGACAGCATTACTGAGGACAAGCTGCGAGTGATCCGAAAGCATGGAGTTGGCAGAATTTCCATCAATCCACAGACCATGCAGCAGAAGACACTGGATGTGATCGGAAGACGTCACACAGTGGAAGATGTAGTCCGCATTTTCCATCTGGCAAGAGAACTGGGATTCGACAATATCAATATGGATCTGATCGCAGGTCTTCCGGGAGAACATCCGGAGGAGATGGAAGATACTCTTCGTCAGATCAAAGAGCTTGCACCGGATAGTTTGACGGTCCATGCACTTGCAATGAAACATGGTTCGAGACTGACACGCGAACGGGCTGCAAGCACAGAAAAACAAAATTACAAACAGATGGCAAGAGAGCTGGAAGAGATGATCGATATGGCACGTAAGGCGGCCGGTGAGATGGGACTTTATCCGTATTATCTCTACAGACAGAAGAATATTGCAGGAAATTTTGAAAATGTAGGTTACGCAAAGGTTGACAAAGCGGGAATTTACAATATACTGATTATGGAGGAAAAGCAGTCCATCGTTGCTGCCGGTGCAGGTGCATCGACTAAGGTGGTGCTTCCGTATGAGATTCCGGCACCCGGAAGTAAAAACGGGCGGATGACGAATCTGATAAGAATAGAAAATGTCAGAGATGTGGGAGAATATATTTCCCGTATCGATGAGATGATAGAGCGAAAAGGAGAATGGTTATGGCATTAAAGAAAAAACCGGTTACCGGCATGAAAGACATGCTCCCGAAAGAAATGGAAATCAGAGATTATGTGATCCAGATGATCAAGGATACCTATAAGACATTTGGATTTACTTCCATAGAGACACCGTGTGTGGAACACATTGAGAACCTGTGCAGCAAACAGGGTGGCGACAATGAAAAACTGATCTTCAAGATTCTGAAGAGAGGGGAAAAACTGAAAATTGCTGAGGCAAAAGAAGAGATCGATCTGGTAGACGGAGGACTTCGTTATGACCTGACAGTTCCGCTTGCAAGATACTATGCAAATCATGCAAATGAACTGCCGTCACCGTTTAAGGCACTTCAGATTGGCAATGTATGGAGAGCAGACCGTCCGCAGAGAGGACGTTTCCGTCAGTTCATGCAGTGCGATATCGATATTTTAGGTGAGCCGGGTAATCTTGCAGAGATCGAACTGATCCTTGCAACTACGACCATGCTTGGAAAGATGGATTTCCACAATTTTACGGTATGTATCAATGACCGTAATATCTTAAAGGCGATGGCTGCATTTAGTGGATTTAAGGAAGAAGATTTCGATGAAGTATTTATCATCCTTGATAAGATGGATAAGATCGGCAAAGAAGGCGTAGGCGAAGAACTGGTTGAGATGGGTTATACAAAAGAAAATGTAGATACTTATCTTGGACTCTTTGATGAGATCAGCCCGGATGTTGACGGAATCCGTTTCTGCAAGGAAAAGCTGGCAGGATTCCTTGACGAAAAGACAGCCGACAGCATGGAAACGATCATCTCCAGCGTAGAAAGTGCAAAAGAGGCAGAATTCAAAGTGAAATTTGATCCGACGCTGGTACGTGGACAGTCTTACTATACAGGAACCATTTTTGAAGTAACAATGGATGAATTCGGTGGCTCAGTTGCGGGTGGCGGACGTTACGATAAGATGATCGGTAAATTCACAGGGCAGGACACACCGGCATGTGGATTCTCAATCGGATTTGAGCGTATTGTCATGCTGCTTCTGGAAAATGGATATGAGATTCCTTCCAAGCGCCAGAAAAAAGCATATCTTCTTGAAAAGAATATGCACAAGGAAGGCATCCTCAAAGTACTTGAGATGGCAAAAGCTGACCGCGCAGCCGGGAAACAGGTTCTGGTGGTCAATATGAAGAAGAACAAGAAATTCCAGAAGGATCAGTTGATCGCAGAAGGATATGAAGATATCACAGACTGCTACAAAGATTCCGTTATGGATTTATAAGGAAAGAGAAACGCAGGAGGATAAATTAGAATGGCAGAGTCAATGACAGGACTGAAAAGAACACATCGGTGTGCAGAGCTTTCAGAGGCAAACATCGGTGAAAAAGTAACCATCATGGGATGGGTACAGAAGAACAGAAATAAAGGTGGACTGGTTTTTGTAGATGTACGTGACCGTTCCGGACTGATCCAGGTTGTTTTTGAAGAGGGAAGTACAGATAAAGCGCTTCTTGAGAAGGCAGCAAAGCTTAGAAGTGAGTTTGTTGTAGCAATCGTGGGAACTGTTGAAAAACGTTCCGGTGCAGTTAATGAAAATCTTGCAACAGGTGCGATTGAGATCAAACCGGAAGAACTCAGAATTTTATCTGAATCTGAGACACCTCCGTTCCCGATCGAAGAGAATTCCAAGACAAAAGAGGAAGTACGTCTGAAATACCGTTTCCTCGATCTTAGAAGACCGGACATCCAGAGAAACCTGATGATGAGAAGCCGTGTGGCTACCCTCGCACGTCAGTTCATGGCAAAAGAAGGATTCCTTGAGATCGAGACACCGTTCCTGATCAAGAGTACACCGGAAGGTGCAAGAGATTACCTGGTACCGAGCCGTATTCATCCGGGAAGCTTCTATGCACTTCCGCAGTCACCGCAGATCTTCAAACAGCTGCTGATGTGCTCCGGATATGACCGATATTTCCAGATCGTAAAATGTTTCCGTGATGAAGACCTTCGTGCAGACCGTCAGCCGGAATTTACACAGATGGATATGGAACTTTCTTTTGTAGATGTTGATGATGTCATTGATATCAATGAGAGACTGCTTGCACATCTGTTCAAAGAGGTACTGGATATCGATGTACAGCTCCCGATTCAGAGAATGACCTGGCAGGAAGCAATGGACAGATTCGGTTCTGATAAACCGGATATCCGTTTCGGCATGGAGCTGGTTAATGTGACAGAGACTGTCAAAGACAGCGAATTTGTTGTATTTAAGAATGCGATTGAAGCAGGCGGAACTGTCCGTGGTATCAACGCAAAAGGCCAGGGTGGCATGGCCAGAAAGAAGATCGACAAGCTGGTTGATTTTGCAAAAGGTTATGGAGCAAAGGGACTTGCTTATATTGCAATCCATGAAGACGGAACTGTCAAATCTTCTTTCTCAAAATTCATGACGGAAGAAGAGACAGCAGCGCTGATTAAAGCGATGGCTGGAGAGAATGGAGACCTTCTTCTCTTTGCGGCAGATAAGAATAAAGTTGTATGGGATGTTCTTGGTGCACTCAGACTGGAACTGGCACGCCAGATGGAACTCCTTGATAAGAATGAATACAAATTCCTGTGGATCACAGAATTCCCGCTTCTTGAGTGGAGTGATGAACAGAACCGTTTCACAGCAATGCATCATCCGTTTACCATGCCGATGGAAGAAGACCTTCAGTACATTGACAGTGATCCGGGAAGAGTCCGTGCAAAAGCATATGACATCGTTCTGAATGGTAACGAGATCGGAGGCGGAAGTGTCCGTATCTTCAACCAGGAGATCCAGAGTAAAATGTTTGAAGTACTTGGATTCACACCGGAACAGGCACAGGAGCAGTTCGGATTCCTTCTGAATGCATTTAAATACGGTGTGCCGCCACACGCAGGACTTGCTTACGGTCTTGACCGTCTGGTTATGCTGATGGCAAAACAGGACAGCATCCGTGACGTGATCGCGTTCCCGAAGGTAAAAGATGCATCTGACCTGATGACAGAAGCACCGGAGAGAGTCGATCCGAAGCAGCTGGAAGAGCTTGGACTGGAGCTGGAAGAGCATACAGCGGACGCTGAATAAATTTTATAATTCAATTTTTAAAAATGAACATTTTTTCACATAAAACAGAATTGGCTGTCAAAGTGAAGAAATGTTCATTTCTTTTTTTGTAGCGA
The DNA here is from genome assembly GCF_027662015.1 of Coprococcus sp. AM100_B19A. Classification (NCBI taxonomy): domain Bacteria; kingdom Bacillati; phylum Bacillota; class Clostridia; order Lachnospirales; family Lachnospiraceae; genus Coprococcus; species Coprococcus sp. AM100_B19A. The sequence continues at coordinate 66,153 of NZ_JAQDKN010000009.1, read as the reverse complement.
AATTCTATAATAATGGTAGTTGAAATAAAAGGAGGATGGGATATATGGCACATAAAATTTTAGAAGAAGCGCAGGAAATAAATGATCTACTTATAAAATGGAGAAGAGATCTTCATCAAATTCCTGAGACGGATCTGGAGCTTCCAAAGACTGTGGAATATATCAGTAAACGTCTGGATGAGATGAATGTAGAATACAAGGTATTTCCTGAGGTTTCAGTGATTATCGCTCAGATTGGAAAAGGGGATAAATGTTTTCTCCTGAGAAGTGATATGGATGCGCTTCCGGTAGAAGAGGAAACGGGACTTGAATTTGCATCAAAGAATGGCTGTATGCATGGATGCGGACATGATCTGCACGCTACGATCCTTCTTGGAGCGGCAAAAATTTTAAAGGCGCATGAAGAAGAACTGCCGGGCGTGGTCAAATTATTGTTCCAGCCAGGTGAGGAGACCTTCCGCGGAGCGAAAGCAGCAGTGGAAGCAGGAGTCCTGGAGAATCCGCATGTAGATGCTGCCTTTGCAGCGCATGTATTTGCGGCAATTCCATGTGGAACGATTGGATATGGTGTGGAAGCCATGGCATCTGTATATGGCTTTAAAATCACCCTTACAGGACGTGGCGGACATGGTTCTGCACCGGAGGGCTGTATTGACCCGATCAACGCTGGTGTAGAAGTTTATCATGCTCTTCAGGCACTGATCGCCAGGGAATGTCCACCATCAGCAGAGGCAGCACTTACGATTGGACAGTTTACAGCTGGTAATGCAGCAAATGTAATTCCGGAGCGCTGCGTGCTTCAGGGAACACTAAGGACATTTAATGAAGAAGTGAGGACGATGCTGATCCGGAGGATTAATGAAATTGTTCCGGCTGTTGCAGCAGCTTATCGTACTACATGTGAAATCGAAGAACTCAGCAATGTTCCGAGTGTAACTTGCAATGAAGAACTGAATGCAGAGTATATTAAAAGTGTTGAGTCTCTTGAGAATCCGGGAACAACGATTAACGGTGGATTTCATGTCATGGGATCCGAAGACTTTGCCGTGATTTCGGCAAAAATACCGGCAAGTTATTTTGTAGTCGGAGCCGGAGTGGAAGATCAGAGTAAATGGAAAGGACAGCATAATCCAAAGATTCTGTTTAATGAAAAAGCATTACCGCTTGGCGCAGCCATGTATGCGAAGATTGCAATGGACTGGCTGGCAAAATAGAAGAGTAGATCTATAAGGTTAGAATAAATAAAAAGAAGGGATCAGGCTTTTACAAAAAAGTGAAAGCGGATCCCTTTTCGTGTATCTGGGACAACTTTGACAAATGGGGGCTTTTGATTTAATTAAAAGTTTAATCAGAAATTTACATGAATGAAAAAAGAGACTTATGAAAATCATAAGTCTCACAAAGAGCGACAGACGGGACTCGAACCCGCGACCTCCACCTTGGCAAGGTGGCGTACTACCAACTGTACTACTATCGCATCTATTAAATTGTGTTCATCAGAACAATATCTACTATACCGTACAAAGAAGGAATTGTCAACGAAAAAATGAAGAAATTCTGTTCTACTTTTTGCGGAGATTCAATAAGTTTTCTGTTAATCAGACAATAAATGATTTTAACAGAATAATAGACGAAGAAAAGTAGAAAAGTCCGACATATAAAATTGAAAATATACTTGACCAATTGATAGATATATTGTATAGTATTTATTGTTCTGATGAACAACAAATAATGAATGCGATAGTAGTACAGTTGGTAGTACGCCACCTTGCCAAGGTGGAGGTCGCGGGTTCGAGTCCCGTCTGTCGCTCTTGAATTAAGAACTACATGTTGCGTGTGGTTCTTTTTTTGTGCATACAATGAGCCAAATACAGATTTTCACATCCATGCAGATTTGTGCTTGCACAAGGATCTGCATGGATGTGAAAATCTGTATTTGGCGAATGTACATCATCGAGCTGCTAAGCGAGATGGTGTATGTTCGCCGGGGGTTCGTGTTCACACGAAACCCTGGCTCATTACTAACGTAAAATACCCACTGGCACCCATGCAGATTTGTGCTTGCACAAGGATCTGCATGGATGTGAAAATCTGTATTTGGCGAATGTACATCATCGAGCTGCTAAGCGAGATGGTGTACGTTTGCCGGGGGGCGTGTTCACACGAAACCTTGGCTTATTACTAACGTAAAATACCCATTGGCACCCATGCAGATTTGTGCTTGCACAAGGATCTGCATGGGTGTAAAAATCTGTATTTGGCGAATGTACATCATCGAGCTGCTAAGCGAGATGGTGTACGTTCGCCGGGGGTTCGTGTTCACACGAAACCCTGGCTCATTACTAACGTAAAAAAGACTGGCATCGAGCCAGTCTTTCATCATAACTATTCTTTTTTTTATTTCAGGAAGAACCAGTATCCTGCAAATGCAGCAGCTGCGATGATCAGGAAGATAAGGATTACAACAAGCGCAACAGGAAAATGTCTCTCATCATCGTCATCTTCTTCGTCTAACATATTCTGATAGTTCTCACGCATCTCCTGTTCACGTTTTTCACGGACATGCTTTGGTGGGATATTAGAATAGGTCTGTTCTTTTTCTCCTTCTGGAGTGGAAAGATCAGGTGCAGTAATTTTAAGTTCATCCTCTTCATCAGAAATGATACGTGTGCTGGAATTGTCAATTGCATGTACCGGTTTGGCTTCTTCCGGACGTTTCTTTTTCGGACGTGGACGAACTTTTTCCCGGCTTTCTTCCTGACCTTCTGCATATTTGAGAAGTGGACGGTCTGAAGTAGCAGGGCGTTTCTTTGGATGTGGTCTGGATGGCTGTTCTTCGGAAGAACCTTCTGTCTTCGGACGAGGTTTTCTTACCGGTCTTTCGCCTTCGGCAGCCGGGTTCGGACGTTTTTTCTTCGGATGAGCCGGTACTTCTGGATTAGCAGGAGAAGCGGTCCGCTTTTCGGCGTTTTCCGGAGATACCGGACGTTTTTTCTTTTTCTTTGGCTGGGCAGGACGTTCGGCAGAAGTCTTTTCTCCTTCGGCAGCCGGGCGCTTTTTGTGTGGCTTTTCTGTAGCCTTACCGGCTTCAACTGTTTTTTCAGCCAATGCTTCTTTTGCAAGCTTTTTTTTCTTTTCACGCTGTTTATCTAAATTCCACTGCTTTTTACAGTCGCGGCAGATTGCGAATTCATTGTAGATTGCTTCACCGGCTTCATTTTCGCCTATTTTTTTGTTCTTGATCTCAAGATCTTTTTTACAAATCGGGCACTGCATGATTTATCTCTCCTCTTTGGTTTTTTAATATGTATCTACTCCCTTATTAAATGATGTAAATGTTAAAAATTATGTTTAACATTCACATCCTTAAATACATAGAATCATACATTTATAATGTTATCACGTCCCCAAAAGATGTCAAGAAAGTTCTTTGAATATTTACAAAAAAGTGCTAGAATAAAATGGATTTACTATAGATTAGGAGGACGCGAAGACATGACAGATACAAAGACAATCAAAGTAGGATTACTTGGACTTGGAACAGTCGGAACAGGTGTTTATAAATTGATTGGACGCCGCAGTGAAGAGATGCAGCAGAAGACCGGCGCCGCTCTTGAAATAAAGAAAATCCTGGTACACAACATGAAAAAAGTAAGACAGGGTGTAGATCAGAATCTGCTGACAGATCAGTGGAAAGAGATTATAGAAGATGATGAAATCCAAATCTTGATCGAGGTGATGGGCGGAATTGAGCCAGCGAAAACGATGATCATAGAAGCACTGAAAGCAGGGAAAAATGTAGTAAGTGCAAATAAGGATCTGATCGCAGAATATGGAAAGGAACTCTATGACGCTGCGAAAGAAGGTAGCGCTGATTTCCTGTTTGAAGCAGCGGTAGCAGGAGGAATCCCGATCATCCGTCCGCTTAAGCAGTGCCTGGAAGGCAACCAGATCGATGAGATCATGGGAATTGTCAACGGTACGACTAACTATATCCTGACAAAGATGTTTGAAGATGGAATGGATTTCACAGAAGCACTCGCAAAGGCGACAGAGCTTGGCTATGCAGAAGCGGATCCGACGGCAGATGTGGAAGGCCTGGACGCAGGACGTAAGGTGGCAATCATGGCTACGTCAGCATTCCATTCACAGGTGAAATTTTCGGATGTCTATACGGAGGGAATCACAAAGATCACAGCAGCAGATGTAAATTACGCAAAAGAGATGGGAAATGTGATCAAACTGATCGGTATTGCGAGAAATACATCTAATGGAATTGAAGCAGGTGTTTATCCGATGATGATCGATAAGAAACATCCGCTCGCTACCGTAAGAGATTCCTTTAATGCTGTTTTTGTACACGGAGATGCAGTTGGGGATACCATGTTCTATGGAAGAGGAGCAGGAGAACTGCCGACCGCAAGTGCAGTTGTCGGAGATGTGATGGATGTTACAAGAAATATTGTATGGAACTGTACCGGAAGAATCGGATGGAGCGCATACAAAGAGCTTCCGATCAAGGAATATGCGGACGTCAAGAATCGTTTCTTTATCCGTATGCAGGTGAGTAATGAACCGGGAGTACTGGCAGCAATCGCGAAAGTATTCGGAGATCATAAGGTAAGTATCGAACGTGTGATTCAGGAACAGGCAAAAGCGGCAAAGGCAGAACTTGTCATCGGGACATCCGCAGTCAAGGAATACCATCTTCAGGATGCACTGGAGGAATTAAAAGAAATGCCGATCGTAAGTGAGATCAGCAGCATTATCAGAGAATATTAAAAGGCACAGCATTGGAAAAAGGAGCAATCAGGTATGAGTTATGCAGACAAAGTTTTTATAGAGATGTGCAGGGACATCATTGATAATGGAACCAGCACAGAAGGAGAAAAGGTACGTCCGAGATGGGAAGACGGGACTCCGGCGTATACTGTAAAAAAATTTGGTGTGGTGAACCGGTATGATCTGCGAAAAGAATTCCCGGCACTGACACTCAGAAGAACCGGGATCAAAAGCTGTACGGACGAGCTTTTGTGGATCTGGCAGAAAAAATCCAATAATATCCATGATCTGAACAGTCACATCTGGGACAGCTGGGCAGATGAAGATGGATCGATCGGGAAGGCATACGGCTATCAGATGGGCGTAAAGCATGTCTACAAAGAAGGAATGATGGATCAGGTAGACCGTGTACTCTATGATCTGAAGAATAATCCTTACAGCCGCCGGATCATGACGAATATCTATGTACATCAAGATCTTCATGAGATGAATCTGTATCCGTGTGCATACAGTATGACGTTCAATGTGACAAAAGAAAAAGGCAGCGACAAGCTGACACTGAACGGAATCCTGAACCAGCGTTCCCAGGATGTGTTGGCGGCAAATAACTGGAATGTATGCCAGTATGCTGTGCTACTTCATATGCTCGCGCAGGTATGCGATATGCAGGTGGGCGAATTTGTACATGTGATCGCAGATGCACATATTTACGACAGGCATATTTCGCTGATCGAGGAACTGATTTCAAGAGAGACGCACCCGGCACCGAAATTCTGGCTGAATCCGGAAGTGAAAGATTTCTATCAGTTTACACCGGATGACGTAAGATTAGACGATTATGTGACAGGACCGCAGATCAAAAATATTCCGATCGCGGTTTAGAAAAGGAGACAGATACGATGAACATTATTGTAAATGCAGATAAAAACTGGGCAATAGGAAAGAATAACAGTCTGCTTGTACGAATCCCGGCAGATATGAAATACTTCCGTCAGATGACAGAAGGCAATATTGTCGTGATGGGAAGAAAGACACTGGAAAGCTTTCCGCAGGGGCGTCCGCTTGCCAACCGGGTTAATATCGTGATTTCCCACAATCCGGATTATCAGGTGAAGGATGCGATCGTGGTACACAGTGTGGAAGAGGCAATGCAGGAATGTAAAAAGCACAAAGGAGAAGTCTTTGTGCTCGGCGGAGAAAGTATTTACCGTGCAATGCTTCCGTATTGTAATATAGCGTATGTTACACGGACAGATCATGTATATGAGGCAGATACCTGGTTCCCGGATCTGGAAAAGGATCCGGATTGGCAAAAAACAGCTGAGACGGATGAACAGACATATTTCGATCTTGAGTATGTATTTGCAAAATATGAAAGAATAAAATAGATCAATAAAATTTGCGAAATGTATCATTGACAAATCAATAGACCACTCATTATAATAAATGTAATCGATGAGACAATAGAAGAAATGCTATGACAAGGAGGAGTATATAATCTTCGGAAGCAAAGAGAGAAGGCGGACGGTGTAAGCCTTCATGAAGGGATTGTAGAAGTAGCCTTTGAGCAGCGGACCGAACGGGAATTTCTCAAGTAGACTTCGACGTAGGCCCTACGTTACAGGGGAATAGTATCGAACATTTCTATGGTTCTGTACTTGCGTGAGAGCAGAGAAGCAGCTTCTCTGAAGACAGGTGGTAACACGGATTTTATATTCGCCCTGAACGGTCAGCCGTTTAGGGCGTTTGTTATTCTATATGACTATGATAAAAATTTGGCGATCATCTGTATAGAAAATTCATGGAGGTAGATTTATGAAAAAAATATCAGGGAACAAATTACTTGTAAAAGCATTAAAAGAGGAGGGGGTAGATATCCTTTTTGGATATCCGGGAGCCTGTACAATTGATATCAGTGATGAAATTTACAAACAGGATTACACAAAAGTTGTACTTCCGCGTCATGAACAGGCACTTGTCCATGCTGCAGATGCTTACGCCAGATCAACAGGAAAAGTCGGGGTATGTCTGGTAACAAGCGGACCGGGTGCAACCAATCTGGTGACAGGAATTGCAACGGCAAATTATGACAGTGTACCGCTGGTATGTTTTACCGGACAGGTTGCGAGACATCTGATCGGAAATGATGCATTCCAGGAAGTTGATATTGTAGGTATTACAAGAAGTATCACAAAATACGGTGTGACAGTAAGAAAGAGAGAAGATCTTGGAAGAATCATCAAAGAGGCATTCTATATTGCGCGCAGCGGACGTCCGGGTCCGGTTCTTGTGGATCTCCCGAAAGATGTAATGGCAGAGCTTGGAAGCCCGAATTATCCGGAGACAGTCAATATCCGCGGATATAAGCCGAGTACCGGCGTTCACATCGGACAGCTTAAGAGAGCAGTCAAGATGCTTGGAAAAGCAAAGAAACCGTTGTTCCTTGCCGGTGGTGGGGTAAATATTGCAGGAGCGAATAAGGCGTTTACCGAACTTGTAGAACGTACCCAGATCCCGGTTGTGACAACGATTATGGGACGTGGTGCGATTCCGACAACGCATCCGCTTTTTATCGGTAATCTGGGGATGCACGGTGCATATGCATCCAATATGGCAGTGGAAGAATGTGATCTGCTGTTCTCGATCGGGACCAGATTTAACGATCGTATCACCGGAAAACTGCATGCATTTGCACCGAAGGCTACGATCGTACATATCGACATTGATACTTCCTCCATCTCACGTAACATTCAGGTAGATATTCCGATCGTTGCGGATGCAAAAGAAGCAATTGAAAAATTATTGGAATATGTAGAACCAATGGAGAAAAAAGAAAGCTGGATGGAACAGATCGAAGGCTGGAAAGAGGAGCATCCGCTTAGGATGAAACCAAAGGGAGACCAGATGCAGGCTCAGGATATTCTGGAGACGATCAATGAAGTGTTTAAAGAGGATGACAAGATTGTTGTGACAGATGTAGGACAGCATCAGATGTTCACATCCCAGTATCTGGAAGTGAATGAAAAGACCAGACTTTATATGTCCGGCGGACTTGGAACCATGGGATATGGATTCCCGGGAGCAGTCGGAGCGCAGATTGGCAATCCGGACAGTACGGTAATTGCAATTTCCGGTGATGGCGGTATGCAGATGAATATTCAGGAATTTGCAACAGCAGTGCTGGAAGAACTTCCTTTGATCCTCTGTGTATTTAACAATACCTATCTTGGAATGGTTCGCCAGTGGCAGAAACTTTTCTATGGAAAACGCTATTCTATGACGGATCTTCGTGCAGGCGCAGCGACAAGACGTGGAGAAGAGCATCCACCGAAATATACGCCGGATTTTGTAAAACTTGCAGAAAGCTATGGGGCAAAGGGAATCCGTGTAACCGAAAAATCCGAGATGAAAGCAGCATTTGAACAGGCAAAAGCAAACCGTGCACTGAAGGTGCCGACTCTGATCGAATTCATGCTGGATCCGGAAGTGCAGGTTTATCCGATGGTACGTCCGGGCGGAACCCTGGAAGATCTTTTGATGGATTAATGGAGAGGAGAGGTGAAGATGGATAATACAATGAAAAAAAGATGGATTTCCTTATATGTGGAAAATCAGGTTGGTGTACTGTCAAAGATTTCCGGACTCTTTTCCGGTAAATCCTATAATCTGGAGAGTCTGACGGTAGGTAGAACAGAAGATCCGACTATCTCCAGAATGACGATTGAGACGAACAGTGATGAAGAGACTTATGAGCAGATCAAAAAACAGCTGAACCGTATGGTTGAAGTCATCAGAGTCATTGATTTTACAGAAGTATCTGTTGTTATGCAGGAGCTGATGTTTATCAAGGTAAAAAACTGTACACCGGAAGATAAGACAGAGCTTTTCCAGATCGCGCAGACCTATCAGGCAAAGGTACGTGATTATGGAAAAGACAGTGTGCTTCTTGAATTTGTACACACGGCACATAAAAATACAGCGATCATCCAGTTTCTACGTTCTGAATTCAATTCAATTGAAGTTGTAAGAGGCGGAAGTGTGGGGATTGAAGCGATCACAATGCCAAAAAGATAAAAAAATCAAAAAAAACAGAGCGCACTCTTGAATTTGAAAAACAGAAGTAATATAATAGCGATATGTAATCCGTAGGATTTAAAATACGGGAAACAAAAATTATAATTTAGATATATGTTACTGTAAGAAGCAACAAGGGAATGGAGGAATTACAATGGAAAAGAAACAGATTGACTGGTCAAGCATAGGATTTGGTTATATCCCGACCGAAAAGAGATATGTTTCAAATTACAAAGATGGAAAGTGGGATGATGGATGCCTGACAGAAGATGCCAACATTGTATTGAATGAGTGTGCAGGTGTTCTGCAGTATTCCCAGTCAGTATTTGAAGGTATGAAGGCATACACAACAGAAGACGGACGCATCGTTGTATTCCGCCCGGATATGAACGCAAAGAGATTTGCTGATTCTGCAAGAAGACTTGAGATGCCGGTATTTCCGGAAGACCGTTTTGTAGATGCGATCGTACAGGTAGTAAAAGCCAATGCGGCTTATGTACCACCTTACGGATCAGGAGCGTCCCTTTATATCCGTCCATATATGTTCGGAAGCAATCCGGTTATCGGAGTTAAACCTGCTGACGAATATCAGTTCCGTGCATTTGTAACACCAGTAGGACCATATTTCAAGGGCGGCGCAAAGCCGATCACAATTAAAGTCTCAGACTTTGACCGTGCAGCACCGCATGGAACAGGACATATCAAAGCTGGTCTTAACTATGCAATGAGCTTACATGCAATTGTAACAGCACATGAAGAAGGCTATGCAGAGAATATGTATCTGGATGCAGCAACAAGAACAAAAGTAGAAGAGACAGGTGGAGCAAACTTCATCTTCGTCACAAAAGATGGTAAAGTAGTTACTCCGAAGTCAAACAGTATCCTTCCATCTATTACAAGACGTTCTATTCTTTATGTGGCAGAACATTATCTTGGACTTGAGACAGAAGAAAGAGAAGTATATCTTGATGAAGTAAAAGACTTTGCAGAATGCGGACTTTGCGGAACAGCAGCAGTTATATCACCGGTTGGAAAGATTGTAGATCATGGTAAAGAAATCTGCTTCCCAAGCGGAATGGATGAGATGGGACCTGTTATCAAGAAATTATATGAAACACTTACCGGAATTCAGATGGGACACATCGAAGCACCGGAAGGATGGATCCAGGTGGTTGAATAATGGATAAATTCGTTACAAAGCGAAATGATCTGCTCGCTGAGCAGGTGATAAAGAATTTGAAGTCCCGTCAGATGGAGGGACATTATGTACAGACCAAAGAAGAGGCACTTGCCCTTGCACTGGAGCTGATTCCGGAAGGAAGCAGCATCAGTTGGGGAGGGTCTATGAGCATTAAGGCAATTGGTCTTCCTGAAGCACTTCATAAAGGAAATTATAAAGTGCTGGACAGAGATCTGTGTGCGACACCGGAGGAAAAAGCAGAGATGATGCATCAGGCACTTAACTGCGATTATTTTCTGGCAAGCTGTAATGCAATCTCGGAAGATGGGATACTGGTTAATATAGATGGAAATGCAAACCGTGTGGCAGCTATTTCTTACGGACCGGAAAATGTTCTGATGATTGTTGGTATGAATAAAATTGTAAGAAGTGCAGAGGATGCATATGCCCGTGCAAAGTATGTGGCAGCTCCGATTAACGGACAGCGTTTTGAAGGACTTCCGTGTGCGAAGACAGGTGTCTGTTCCAACTGTAAATCTCCGAAAAGTATCTGCTGTCAGACGTTGATTACGAGATTCAGCCATGTTCCAAACAGAATAAAAGTGATTCTGGTGAATGAAGAACTGGGATTCTAAAAAATACGAAGAGAATCAGGGGATTTTCCCTGGTTCTTTTTGTGCCTGAAAAAGAAAATTCCGAAAGGGAAAAAGTTCTCATCATAATATGACTTTTCTATAAGAAAATCCTGTGTTATACTATAGAATAATCTGGATGTCAGGATACGCAGCGGAGTGGTCCGTGGACATCGGTCAGTGCTGCTTATGGGCATTGATGGCGAATCGAAAGAGAGGAACAACAGAGTATGGAAGCGTATACAAGCTTTGCACGTGTATATGATACCTTCATGGATAATATTCCCTACGAAGAATGGTGTGAATATCTCACCGGTCTTATGAGAGAATATGGTGTCAGAGATGGACTGGTACTGGATCTGGGGTGTGGTACCGGGAATATGACAGAATTGCTTGCAAAGGCAGGATATGATATGATTGGTGCGGACAATGCGGAAGAGATGCTGGAGATCGCAATGGAGAAACGAGACAAATCCGGTTATGATATTCTGTATCTTCTGCAGGATATGAGAGAATTCGAACTGTATGGTACGGTAAGAGCTGTCATCAGTGTCTGCGATTCAGTCAATTATATTACAGAGCCGGAAGAACTTCAGGAAGTATTCCGCCTGGTCAACAATTATCTGGATCCGAAAGGTGTTTTTATTTTTGATTTTAATACACGTTACAAGTATGAAGAGATTCTTGGGGATCGCACAATTGCGGAGAACCGGGAGGAATGCAGTTTTATCTGGGACAACTATTATTACGAAGATGAGAAGATCAATGAATATGATCTGAGTCTTTTTATTGAGACAGATAAGGACAGTGGGCTTTATCGCAAATATGAAGAGACGCATTATCAGAGAGCGTATACGCTGGAGGAGATGAAGGAACTGATCCGGAAGTCGGGGCTGGAATTTGTGACAGCATACGATGCATTTTCAAAGAATGCGCCGATGGACACAAGCGAGCGCATTTATGTGATCGCAAGAGAACAGGGAAAATAGAACAGGAGAGAATTGTTATATGAAAGATTATATTGTAAGAGCAACTGCGGGAGACGGACAGATCCGTGCATTTGCCGCAACAACCGGAAATCTGGTGGAAGAGGCAAGAAAGAGACATGACACAAGTCCGGTAGCAACAGCGGCACTTGGAAGACTTCTGACAGCAGGAGCAATGATGGGAGGCATGATGAAGAATGAGACAGATGTGCTGACGCTTCAGATCAAAGGTGATGGACCACTTGGCGGAATTACGGTGACTGCAGATGCAAAAGGTGACGTGAAAGGATACGTCGATCATCCGGAAGCAATGATGCCGCCTAAGAATGGCAAGCTGGATGTTGGAGGAGCTGTTGGAATCGGTCTTTTAAATGTTATTAAAGATATGGGACTGAAAGAACCATATGTTGGACAGACTATTCTGCAGACAAGTGAGATCGCAGAAGATCTGACGTATTATTTTGCAACCAGCGAACAGGTTCCGTCGTCTGTGGGTCTTGGAGTATTGATGAACAAGGACAACACTGTACACTGTGCAGGTGGATTTATTGTGCAGGTAATGCCGTTTATATCGGATGAGGTGTTGGATAAACTGGAAGAGAATATCAAGAAGATCTCTTCTGTTACCAGTATGCTGGATAACGGACATACACCGGAGCAGATGCTGGAGCAGGTACTGGATGGCCTGAATGTGGAATTTACAGATACAATGGATACACAGTTTAAATGCAATTGTTCGCATGAGAGAATCGAGAAAGCCATCATCAGCATCGGAAAAAAAGATATCCAGGAAATGATCGATGACGGAAAAGAAGTAGAAGTAAAATGCCATTTCTGCAATACGGCGTATACATTTAGTGTAGAAGAACTGAAACAGATTTTAAAACAGGCAAAAAGATAAAGAGGTAAACACATGAAACAGGGATTTATCAAAGTTGCAGCGGTCACAGTTGATATTCGTGTGGCGGATGTCTGGCACAACTGTAAGGAAATCTGCAAACGTATGAAAGAAGCTGAGAAGGCAGGCGCAAAGATCATTGTTTTTCCGGAGCTTTGCCTGACCGGGTATACTTGCAGCGATCTTTTTACACAGGATATACTGTTAAAAGAGGTGCGCAGAGCACTTGCAAAAGTTGCAGAAGAGACCAGGCATACAGAAGCACTTGTATTTGTTGGGCTTCCACTTGCAATTGATGGAGAGCTTTATAATGTTGCGGCCGCATTAAATGACGGAAAGATCCTTGGCTTTACAACCAAGACATTTCTTCCGAATTATGGGGAATTTTATGAGATGCGTCAATTCCGTCAGGGACCGAAAAAAGCAAGAGTGATTTCTTATGAAGGGGAAGAAATCCTGTTTGGGCCGCAGATCCTGTATCAGGCGGCAGAGATGGATGAGCTGGTCGTATCGGCAGAGATCTGTGAGGATGTCTGGTCACCAGTCCCGCCGAGCATTGAGGCGGCAAGAGAAGGTGCGGTCATCCTGGTCAACTGTTCAGCAAGTGATGAGACGATCGGAAAGGATAGTTACCGGGAAGAACTGATCAAGGGACAGTCTGCAAGACTGATTGCAGGTTATGTCTATGCAAATGCCGGGGACGGAGAGTCTACGACGGATGTGGTATTTGGTGGACACAATATTATTGCAGAGAACGGGACGATTCTGAAAGAAGCAAAGCGGTTTGCCAACGAGATGATCGTCAGTGAGATTGACATTTTCCGCCTTTTAAGTGAACGGAGAAAAAATACAACTTTCCAGACAACGGAAGAACGTCATCTTCCAAAAGTACTGTTCCACATAAGTGTGGAAGAGACAGCACTTACCAGAAGCTTTGCACAGACCCCTTTTGTTCCACAGAATATGGCAGAGCGGGAAAAGCGCTGTGAGGAGATTCTGATGATCCAGGCAATGGGACTGAAGAAGCGTCTGGTGCATACTCACTCGAGAACAGCAGTCGTTGGAATTTCCGGCGGTTTGGATTCAACGCTGGCACTGCTTGTGACGGCAAAAGCGTTTGACATGGCAGGAAAAGACCGCAAGGATATCGTTGCAGTGACGATGCCTTGCTTTGGTACGACAGACAGAACCTATCAGAATGCCTGCCTGATGTCGAAGAAGCTGGGAGCCACTTTGAAAGAGGTGCCGATCGCGGATGCAGTTCATGTGCATTTCCGTGATATCGGACATGATGAAGAGGTACATGATGTGACCTATGAGAATTCACAGGCAAGAGAGCGTACCCAGGTGCTGATGGATATTGCTAACCAGGAATGGGGCATGGTCATCGGAACCGGAGATATGTCGGAGCTGGCTCTTGGGTGGGCGACTTATAATGGAGATCATATGTCTATGTACGGAGTCAATGCATCTGTTCCGAAGACACTGGTACGCCATCTGGTTCAGTATTATGCGGATACATGTGAGGATCAGGAGCTGAAAGAGGTACTTCTGGATGTTCTTGACACACCGGTAAGTCCGGAGCTTCTTCCACCGAAGGATGGCGAGATCGCCCAGAAGACAGAAGACCTTGTAGGTCCGTATGAACTGCATGATTTTTATCTGTATTATGTTCTGAGATTTGGCTTTGAACCGTCAAAGATCTATCGGCTCGCAAAGCTTGCGTTTGAAGGAACTTATGACAGCGAGACGATCATGAAATGGCTGAAGACCTTTTACCGAAGATTTTTTGCGCAGCAGTTTAAGCGCTCCTGCCTGCCGGACGGACCGAAGATCGGTACGGTGGCACTTTCTCCGAGAGGAGACTGGAGAATGCCGAGCGATGCGTGTGCGGCAGTCTGGATGCAGGATCTGGAAGCACTGGAGAAATAGAAAAGAATGTACAGGGGGTACATTCTCGCATAAAGTGTCAGTGATACTTATCAGGCAATGATAAAGGGAAGTCTGCGAAAGTGCAGGCTTCCCTTTTTTAAATTATAATTTTTAAAGCTTGATATTTTTAAACAGATCCCCAAGGCTGGTTCCGATTGCTTCTACTTTCGGAATTTCTACGTGTTCCAGCTCTTCCTCCTGTTCTTTTTCAGCATCTTCGGCAAGAGCCTTGATACTGAGGCTGATCTTACCGTCTTTGATACCGATGACTTTGACATCTACTTCGTCCCCAACGTGAAGTACCTGGTCTGCTGATTTGATTCTTTGGGTACTGATCTGGGAAATGTGAACCAGACCGGAAAGACCGTTCTCGAGACGTACAAAAGCACCGTAGGACTGAAGCGATTCAACGGTACCTTTTACAACACTTCCAACCTGTACAGATGCAAGTTTTTTTGCATCTTCTGCTTTTTTCTGTTCTCTTAAAATCTCACGTGCAGATAAGATCAGGCGTCCTTCTGCCTGGTTTGCTTCGATCACGCGGACATCAATTTCTTTTAGAAGATAAGTCTCCAGATCTTCGATATAAGAAAGAGAAAGGCGGGATGCCGGGATGAATCCTCGAAGTCCTTCGACCATGGCGATGACACCACCATTTACGATTCCTTCTACTTTTACGTGAAGATTGGTTCCTTCTTCCTGATAACGTGCGACCACATTCCATGGATTGGCATCATCGAAATGTGCTTCGTAGTCTGCCATGCTTTCTGTCTGTTCCTGTAATTTTTCGTTTTCCATCTTAACACCTCTGTTAGTTTATTTTTCTGAACGTATGCTCAATATGTTTATTAGTATAACACATTTTTGTATAGATAAAAAGTATGGATTCCAGATGGTTAGACGGTTAAATTGTGCTTAATGAGAAAAAATCGTTATTATGTACGAAAATTGTGGTAAAAATTTGTGTATATTTTGAATAGTAAAATTTATGAAAAAAGTTGACAAAAGAAAAAATAAATTGTATATTACCAACATAAGGACATGTTAAGGACAGTGTTCTAAACTAAAAGGCAAAGGAGAATTTAAAATGAAGGGAAACGTGAATTATCTGGAACTGGCAAACAGCCCTCTGATGTGGGTGAGTGCCGCAATAGCAGTAGGAATCGTAGTTTTTCAGTCCGTACTGTTTTTCAGGAAGTCGCTCAAAGCAGCAAAAGAGATTGGAATTGAACAGGAAAAGATCAATATGGCAATTAAGAGTAGTGCCATTTCCTCAATTGGACCATCTATTGTAATCCTGGTAACAATGATCTCTCTGATCGTATCAATGGGAGCACCTGTTTCATGGATGAGACTTTCTTTCATCGGATCCGTTAACTATGAAGCAATGGCAGCCGGATTTGGCGCACAGGCAATGGGCGCTACACTGGAGAACCTGACACCGGTTGCATTTGCCTGCGGTGTATGGACCATGATCTGTGGTTCACTTGGATGGCTGATTTTCACACTCCTTTTCACAGATAAGATGGATAAAGTAAACCATCTGATGTCAAAAGGAAATTCCAAAATGGTTCCGATCATTTCAGCAGGAGCGATGCTTGGTGCATTTGCAAACCTTGCATCAGGAAACTTCTTCAACGAAAAGAATCAGTTTGCATTTGGCGGAGCACCGGCAATCGCAACAATCGTAGGATGCATTCTTATGATGATCCTGACAAAGTTAGCGAAAGAAAAGAATATTGGATGGCTCAGAGAATGGGCCTTTGCAATTTCCATGTTCTCAGGCATGCTCATTGGTTACATCTGGAACACTGTATTTTAATAGGAATGAGAGGATAAAGATATGAATAAAGAATACTACAACAAAGTCTATATACCTGATATTGTTAAATGGGGAAAAATCACCATGTTATTAGGTATCATTACATGTTTTGGACCGGCACTTGTTATCTCAGTTGTGTACGGATGTATGCCACCGGTATCCGCAATCATTGCAGGTACAATCGCACAGATCAGTGTAAGTGGAGCATTTTATATTGTAGAACCGATTTCCTATTTCCCGATTCTTGGAATCCCGGGAACTTATCTGACATTCCTTTCAGGAAATACATCCAACATGCGTGTTCCGTGTTCTTCTGTTGCACAGGAAGCAGCAGGCGTTGAAATGGGGAGTGACAAAGGTTCTGTTGTATCAACCATCGGTATTGCTGTATCGATCATTGTAAATATTGTGATTCTGACAATCGGAGCAATTGCAGGAAACGCAATTATTGGTATGATGCCAGAAGGATTCAAGCAGGCCCTCAACTTCCTTCTTCCGGCACTTTACGGAGCTGTATTCGGACAGTTCGCAATCACAAGACCGAAGCTTGGTGTAGTTGCAGTAGTTATTGCATTTGCAATGAACTGGCTGATGAAAAACGGATTCTTATCCTTCTTCCCTGGAACACCGTCATACGTTGTTATCCTGGTAGCCGTATTTGGATCTATTTTCGCAGGAAAGATTATCTACAAGAAAGAGCTTGAGGACTAAGTCCGGAAAGGAAAAACGATGTTATCGAGAGAAAGATTACAGGAAAGATTTATTGAGATGATCAAGATCTACAGCCCGTCAAAAGGGGAAAAAGAGATGGCGGACTGGATAGAAAACTGGCTGAGAGAGCGGAACATTCCGTTCCAGTCAGATCATGCCGGGGAAGCTTATGGTGGAAACGGCAGAAATATCGTTGCATTTGTAAAAGGAAATACGAAGGAACGTCCACTTGGATTTGCAGCACATATGGATCAGATTGAGCCTTGCAGAAATGTAAATCCGGTGATCAATGGAAACATCATCAGTACCGACAAGACAACAACACTTGGCGGAGATGACAAAGCTGGAATTTCAGCAATCATGGAAGCGGTAGAAGATATCATTGAAAGCGGTGTACCGCACAGAGATATTTATCTTGTATTTACCTGCTCCGAAGAGATCAGTATGATGGGAACAAAGCACATGGATATGTCTATGCTGCCATGCAAGGAATTGGTTGTTGTAGATGCAACCGGTGGAGCAGAGACTCTCGCATACAAAGCACCGGCAATGGAAGCGATTGAGATTACTTTCAAAGGAAAGAAAGCGCATGCCGGAATTGAACCGGAAAAAGGAATCAATGCAATTGTTGTGGCATCAAAGGCAATCAGTAAGATGCACATCGGACGTATTGATTATGAGACAACCTCTAATATCGGACATATTGAAGGTGGATCTGCAACCAACATCGTAACAGATGAGGTTACATTTACCGCAGAGATCCGTTCACACAGTATGGAAAAGCTGGCTGCAGAGGTTGCACATATGGAACAGTGCTGCAAGGAAGCTGTAGAGGAAATGGGAGCCTGTTATGAGATGAAGCATGAGATGGCTTACCCGGTCCTGTCGCTGGAAGAAGACTGTGAATTGATCCAGGATACTGTAAATGCAATGGCAGAAGAAAGAATTACAGCAAATAAAATGATCATCGGTGGCGGAAGTGATGCAAATGTGCTTGCGGGACACGGATATAAGAGCGTCATTTTGGGATGTGGAATGATCAATGTACACACAGTAGAAGAAGCGCTTGATACAGATGAGACCTGGAAAGTGACAAAAGTACTGAGAAGACTGATGGGTGCAGAATAGGAGATGGACGACATAGATGGAAAAAGAAGAACTGAAGCAGAGATGTCTGGACGCGATTGACGAGAACAGAGATCTGATCATTCAGCTTGGTGATGATGTATATAAAACGCCTGAACTTGGCTACAAAGAATTTAAGACTACAGAAAGAATGATAAAGGCATTTCAGGAGATTGGAGAAGAGCCGGAGACGGAAATTGCATATACTGGCTGTAAGGTTTCAACTCCGAAAAAAGGGAATACAAGAATTGCCGTGATCGGAGAGCTGGACTGTATCCAGTGCAAAGAACATCCGGACAGTACGCCAGAAGGAAATGTTCATGCCTGCGGTCATCATGCACAGCTTGCAGATCTGTATGGATGTGCGATTGGTCTTTTAAGATCCGGAGTGATGAAGGAACTGGGTGGAGCGGTTGATTTTATTGCGATCCCTGCGGAAGAATGCGTAGATTATGATTATCGCGACAGTCTGATCCGTGAAAATAAGATTAGTTTTTACGGCGGCAAGCAGGAATATTTAAAACGTGGTGGCTTTGATGATGTGGATATGGCATTGCAGTGTCACATGATGGAAATTGGAAATGGCAGGCATTGCACGATTGATACCGACTGCAACGGATTTGTGACAAAGACGGTAACATTTATCGGAGAAGCTGCGCATGCAGGTTTCGCACCACATGAAGGAATCAATGCGTTAAATATGGCAGAGTTGGCACTGAACAACATTCATGCACTCCGTGAGACTTTTCAGGAGAAAGAAAAGGTTCGTGTAAGTGCAATCATTACAGAAGGCGGAGATCTGGTAAATGTAGTTCCTGCTGTTGTGAAGATGCAGATCATGGTACGTGCTTTCACAATTGATGGAATGCTGGATGCCAGTAAAAAAGTGAACCGTGCGTTAAAAGCCGGAGCACTTGCAATCGGAGGAAAAGTCGAGATTGACGATAAGATCGGATATCTTCCGATGAATACCAACCGTGAGCTTTCAGCATTATATAAAGAAAATATGATCGAATATACAGGGGCGGAAAAAGATTCATTTGTAGAGCTTTATGAGACAGCAGGTTCTACAGATCTGGGGGATCTTTCTCAGATCATGCCGTGTATGCACATCTGGACAGAGGGAATAACCGGAGGACTTCACTCCAAGGATTACCGTCTTGCGGACCCGGAACTTGCTTATATCGTTCCGGCAAAGATGATGGCGCTTACGATCATTGATCTTCTTTATGATAACGCAAAAAAGGCAAAACAGATTCTTGACAATTTCAAACCGACGCTGACAAAAGAAAGTTATCTGGAATTAAAAAAAGAGCATTCTAAGCTTGTGGTTTTTGATGGCTCTGAGTTATAATAAAAAGGAATCCCGTTTAAGGGGTTCCTTTTTTAAAGCAATTATTCAGATATAGAGAGAGAAGCTGCCAACGGCAGGTTCTCTGGATAGAAGATCGCAATACGGGGGACAAATTTGTGAAAGTTGGAGTTATCGGATCAAAATCATCTTGTGAGGTTGTTAAGAAGAGTATAAAAGAAATCGACAGTTCAGTAGAAGTAGCTTCTTATGAAGAGGAACAGGTTAACCGAAGTGACCGGCTGATTGAGGAATGTGAACAGGAGTGTGATGCGGTACTGTTTACGGGTTGTGCGATCGAAAGTTTTGTGGGGAGAAACTATCATTTCACCAGGCCACATGTGTCGGTGGAAAAATCGGTAGTCAGCATTGCGGGAGCATTTCTGCAGATGCAGAAAAGTAATATTGAACTGGATGCATTTAGTATTGATATTGTAGAAAAACAGGTCATTGAGGATTTGCTGGATGCATTTGACATCCTGGCAAGAAACATTTATTCCTGTCCGTTTCAGGCAGGAGTGGAAGAAGAACAGTATGTGGAGTGGCACATGAAGCTTCTGGATGAAGGAAAGGTCAATGTGGCACTGACTTCTCTTCGGTGGGTGTATAAGATACTGCAGGAAAAGGGATACCATGCAATTTATCTGCCTCCGACCAGGGCAAAAGTGAGAGTGGCACTGGAGAAATTAAAAAATGAATGTGCGCTTCAGGAAGCAGAATATGCGCAGGCAGCAGTTGAGATTTTTCAGCTGACGGATTATAAGAGCAGAGAAGAGAATTATTATTCAAGTATGCTTGCAAAAGCAGATATTGAAAAAGAAATCATCAAATATACAGAAGGGATTCAAGGTGCAATTTTTGCATCAGGAAGAAGAGAATATATTGTATTTTCCAATTCCGGGGCTGTACAAGAAGAATTTAACCAGCGGAAGCTTCTGAATCTGCAAAAAAAAGTGCAGGAGGAGAATAAAATCAGCCTGAATGTAGGGATCGGAACCGGAGGCACGATGAATGAGGCGGAAATGAACGCAAGACGTGCACTGGATTTTTCCCTGAAAAATGCAAAGCAGGAGATTTTCTGGATTGATGCCGGTCAGACACAGCACGGACCGCTTGGAAAGGAGATCCAGCTGGAATATCAGCTCATTTCTTCCGATCCGAAGCTACAGGAAATTTCAGAAAAAACCGGGCTCAGCACAACGTCAATTCTGAAGATCATTGCCATTGCAGATGTAAGAAAAAGTTATATTTTCGATGCACATCAGTTGGCGGAGTGTCTGGGAATTACGGTCAGAAGTGCGCGCCGGATCATGAATAAGATCATGGAAGCCGGTTATGGAAAAGTGTATGCAAAGAAGACAGCGGCAGCGGGTGGCAGACCGAAGGCACTGGTAGAGATATTGTTTAAAATTTAGTGTAATGGTCTTTTATCCGAACAAGGGTTGACGAACAGTAAAAAAAATGGCATTCTGAAAAGTAAAGGAACAAGAGATAGTAATGGAGTAATATAAAATGGATCAGAAAAAACCAAAGAAAGTATATGTGATCGGACATAAAAATCCAGATACAGATTCTATTTGTTCGGCAATTGCATATGCAAATCTGAAAAATAAAATCACAGGAGAAAAATACATAGCGAAAAGAGCGGGAGAGGTAAATGGTGAGACAGCATATGTTCTGGATAAATTCCAGGTAAGTGTGCCGTCTCTTCTGGACAATGTACACCTTCAGGTAAAAGATATGGATATCCGTCATATTGAGGGCGTATCTGGTCACATGTCCATTAAAGACGCATGGGCAAGAATGAAAGATGAGAATATTAAGACACTGCCGGTAACAAGAGGTGAGAAGCTGGAAGGGCTGATCACTATCGGAGATATTGCTACGTCATATATGGAAGTGTACGATAATAATATCCTTGCAACAGCGAGAACCCAGTACCGCAATATCGTCAAAACACTGGACGGAACACTGATCTCCGGGAATGAGCATGGCTATTTCCTGAATGGAAAAGTTGTCATTGCCGCATCCAGTCCGGATCTGATGGAGAATTTTATTGAGAAGGATGATCTTGTCATTCTTGGAAACCGTTATGAGTCACAGCTGTGCGCGATCGAGATGGATGCAAGCTGTCTGGTCATCTGCCAGGGAGCCAATATTTCCAAGACGATCAAGAAGATGGCAGAGGAGAGAGATATCGTGATTATTCAGACACCACATGATACTTTTACTGCTGCAAGGCTGATCAACCAGAGTATTCCGGTCAAGTATTTTATGAGCCGTGATAATCTGGAGATTTTTCATTTGAATGATTATGTGGAACATGTGAAAGAAGTTATGTCAAAGACGAAGTACAGAGATTTTCCAATTCTGGATAATAAAGGAAAGTTCTGTGGTTTCCTCTCCAGACGAAGACTTATGACATCCCGTAAAAAACAGGTGATTCTTGTGGATCATAATGAAAAATCACAGGCTGTGAATGGAATTGAAGAGGCAGAGGTGCAGGAGATCATTGATCATCACAGACTGGGCGGTCTGGAGACAATCGGACCGGTATATTTCCGGAATCAGCCGGTTGGATGTACCGCTACGATCATTTACCAGATGTATCAGGAAAGTGGTGTAGAGGTAGAGCCACAGATGGCGGGACTTCTGTGCTCTGCAATTATTTCGGATACGTTACTGTTCCGTTCACCAACCTGTACGATGGTTGATCAGGCGGCAGCAGAGGCACTGGCGCGGATTGCCGGGATTGATATGGAAGAACATGCAAAAGAGATGTTCAATGCGGGAAGCAATCTGCGTGGCAAATCCGTAGAAGAGATCTGTTTCCAGGACTTTAAGGTGTTCAATGTAAAAGATATCATGTTTGGAGTCGGACAGATCACATCCATGAATCAGGATGAACTGGATGAGGTGAAAGGACGTCTGATCCCATATCTGGAAGAGGCGAGAAAGACTCAGGGACTGCATATGTTGTATCTGATGATGACTAATATTCTGGAAGAGTCTACAGAACTCCTTTGCTGTGGTGAAAATGCAAAGGAACAGGTTCTTGAAGCGTTTGAACTGCCGGGAGATACGGAAAAAATTCTCCTGAAAGGTGTAGTATCAAGAAAGAAACAGATGATCCCTGTTCTGGTAACTTACCTGCAGCAAAAATAAAAACAGATGACTCTATAGGAGAGATGACTTATGGCAAAACAGATCTGGAAGCCGGGAAATATGCTGTATCCACTGCCTGCAGTTATGGTCAGTGTGGCAGATAAAGAAGGCAATCCGAATATCATTACCGTGGCGTGGGCGGGAACGGTCTGCACAAACCCGCCGATGGTTTCGATTTCCGTGAGACCAGAGCGGTATTCTTATCACATGATCGATGAGACCGGAGAATTTGTAATCAATCTGACGACGGAAAAACTTGCGTATGCAACGGATTATTGCGGTGTGCGTTCGGGAAAAGATATGGACAAATTCAAAGAGCTGCATCTGACACCGGAAAAGGCAGAATATGTGAGTGCGCCACTGATTGCGGAGAGTCCGGTCAACATCGAGTGTAAGGTGGTCAAAAAAGAAACGCCGGGGTCGCATCATATTTTCCTTGCCGAGGTAAAAGCGGTTCATGTAGATGATGCCTATATGGATCAGAAAGGGCGATTTGCATTGGAAAAGACCGATCCGATCGTATATGTGCACGGACAGTATTATAGTCTGGGTAAGTTGCTCGGAACATTTGGCTATAGCGTGAAAAAGCCGACAAAGAAGAATGGAAAGAAAAAGAAGAAATAAAAACAGAAAATCCTCTTGACAAGAAAATGACAGAGGGTATATGCTGTGTAAGTAGAAACTCAAGGGCGAGACTGCTAAGGTGCGGTCTCGTCTTTTTTTATAGGAAATTCCGAAGGAACTTCCTATGAAAAAAAGGCACTGCGTGCCGGAGAGGCGCACTCGCACGAAGATGAAGAATGTCGCAAGCGGTCTACGCTCCGCTTCGGTCGTTGCTTAACGAGCGCCACTGGCACTCAGCAACGCGCTCGGCGCGAGAATGTGCCGAGGCACATTCTTATTTAAAAGGAGTAGTAGATGATGAAAGATTTTACATTCAATGTACCACAGGATATTATTTTTGGAAAAGGCAGTTTAAAAAGACTTCCGGAGCTTCTTGAAAAAAGTGGTTCCAAGAAGATGCTTCTGATCTCCGGACCGGTTTTGAAGAAGATCGGAATGGTCGAGAAAGTCGAAGAGATCGTGAAGGCTTCCGGTATCGAAGTGGAAGTATTTACTGATGTAGAAGCAAATCCATCTGTTGCAACGGTAGATAAAGCAACAGAAGCATACAAAAAAGCAGGAGCAACCAGTATTGTAGCTTTCGGTGGCGGAAGTCCGATGGATGTGGCAAAGGCAGTTGGTGTTCTTGCAAAATACGGCGGAGAGATCGGAGATTATGAAGGTGCACACAAGGTACCGGGACCGATCGTTCCGATCATTGCGATCCCGACAACTGCAGGTACAGGAAGTGAAGTGACGGCATTTTCTGTTATTACCGATGAAGCAAGAAATTATAAGCTGACTGTGTTCAGCTATGAGCTGATCCCAAGCTATGCACTTCTGGATCCGGAGCTTGTTATGACTTCTCCGGCATCGGTAGCCGCAGCATGTGGCGTAGATGCACTGATCCATGCATGGGAGGCTTACACTTCAAGAGATGCATCTCCATTTTCTGATGCAATGGCAGAAAAGGCAATGGAACTGATCGGTGCAAATCTGCGCAGATTCGTAGCAAACCGTCAGGACGAAGAGGCGGCGGCAGCCATGCTCTCCGGAAGCATGTTCGCAGGTATCGCATTTGCATGGGCAAGACTTGGAAATATCCATGCTATGAGCCATCCGGTAAGCGCCTATTTCCATGTGGCACACGGTGTGGCAAATGCGATTCTTCTTCCAACGATTGTGGAATATAATGCACTTGCAGATCATGGACGTTATGAGAAGATCTACAATTATATCAGCAAAGAAAAAGACCCGGTGATCGATTTTGTTCCGGAAATGTTGGTAGATGAAGCGAGAGATCTGCTTCGTGATCTTGGTATTCCGCAGCATCTTGCCGATGTTGGTGTAACGGAAGATAAGATTGAACTGATGGCTGCTGATGCCATGAAGAGCGGAAATATCATGGCAAATCCGAGACAGTCTACGATCAGGGATATCATTGAACTTTATAAAAAAGCAAT
The DNA here is from genome assembly GCF_027662015.1 of Coprococcus sp. AM100_B19A. NCBI lineage: Bacteria > Bacillati > Bacillota > Clostridia > Lachnospirales > Lachnospiraceae > Coprococcus > Coprococcus sp. AM100_B19A. The sequence goes on along the minus strand of NZ_JAQDKN010000009.1, from coordinate 41,429 downwards.
GTAGATCATTCAGGGGATATGAGTCAGCAGAAGCTGGTTGATATCCCCTTTTTTGATCTGAGTATAGAAAACAGGAAGAGATTGGTGTTCTGTATAGATTTTTTTAATGCAAGAGTACCGGAGGAAAGAAAGAATAAATGCGAGTACATAGGTAAAGAATCTCCCGCATATAGTAAAAAGAGAATGGGAAAAGAGGGATATCCGTATGTGGTACCGACTGCTTTATGGAACAATCAGTTTTTTATGCTTTACATGGCTTCTGTTTACCTGGGGAGTGATTGATAACGGAAAGATCAAACTGATAAGAATGAATGATGAAACGGTAGAAGCATCCTATGAGGCAGGTGGAACAAACGAGCAGTATCAGGAAAAGCCCAAGATCGCCCTCACATTTGATGATGGCCCACATCCTTCCAGTACGCCAGTGCTCCTTGACGGGCTTGCCGGGCGGAATGTGAAGGTTACTTTTTTTGTGATCGGGGAAAATGTAGTAAAATATCCGAAAGTTGTGAGCAGAGAGGCTGAAGAAGGGCATATTATTGGAAATCATACTTACAGTCATGTAGATCTCACAAAAATGTCTCAGGAAATGACAGAGTGCGAACTCGAAAAGACCAATACCGCGATTGAAGAAATTACCGGAAAAAAGACGGAATATATGCGACCGCCCTATGGAGCCTGGAAGAAGGAGATGGAAGAGAATACCGGCATGATTGCGGTGCTATGGAATGTGGATCCGCTTGACTGGAATACGGATAATGAGACAGAAATTGTCAATAAAGTAGTGACGGAAACGGAGGAAAATGATATTATTTTATTACATGACTGTTATCTGTCTTCAGTAAAGGCGGCACTTCGCATTATCGATATCATGCAGGCGAAGGGATATGAATTTGTGACAGTCGATGAATTGCTGCTGGATTAAAGGAGAGGTTTTGATGGATTTATTTGATTATATGCGGGAGACGACAAAGGAGAAAGAATCGCCCCTTGCCTCCAGACTGCGTCCGACGACTCTGGATGAAGTGGTTGGACAGCAGCACATTATCGGAAAGGACAAGCTTTTATACCGTGCGATCAAGGCGGATAAACTGAGTTCTGTTATTTTTTACGGACCTCCGGGAACCGGAAAGACTACGCTTGCAAAGGTGATCGCCAATACTACAAGTGCAGAATTTACCCAGATTAATGCTACGGTTGCCGGGAAGAAGGATATGGAAGAAGTGGTGAATAAGGCGAAAGAACTGAAAGGGATGTACCAGAAAAGGACAATCCTTTTCATCGATGAGATTCACCGGTTTAATAAAGGACAGCAGGATTATCTGCTCCCGTTTGTGGAGGACGGCACAATCATTCTGATCGGTGCGACAACAGAAAATCCTTACTTTGAGGTGAATGGTGCGCTTCTTTCCAGATCCAGTGTATTTGAACTCCGTCCGCTTTCACAGGAAGAAGTAGAGACCCTGATTCTGAGAGCGGTGCAGGATGAGAAAAAAGGAATGGGAAGTTATCATGCGGTGATCGAGGAGAACGCCCTGCATTTCCTGGCAGACCTTGCCGGCGGAGATGCCAGATCTGCGCTTAATGCGGTGGAATTGGGTGTTCTCACCACCCCAAGAAGTGAGGATGGAATGATCCATATCACGTTGGATGTTGCATCTGAATGTATACAGAAGCGGGTTGTGCGATATGATAAGACAGGAGATAATCATTATGATACCATATCCGCATTTATTAAAAGTATGCGCGGTTCCGATCCGGATGCAGCAGTATACTATCTGGCAAAGATGCTGTATGCCGGAGAGGACATTAAGTTTATTGCCCGCAGGATCATGATCTGTGCATCGGAAGATGTGGGAAATGCGGATCCGATGGCACTGAATGTTGCAGTCAGTGCAGCACAGGCAGTGGAGCGGATCGGAATGCCGGAGGCACAGATCATTTTATCACAGGCAGTTCTTTATGTGGCAACAGCACCGAAGAGTAATTCAGCATGTAATGCTGTCTTTGCTGCGATGGACAATGTGAAAAAATATAAAACGACTGTTCCAGTGCATTTGCAGGATGCACATTATAAAGGTTCTGCAAAGCTGGGGCATGGAATTGGTTACAAATACGCACATGATTATCCGAATCATTATGTAAAACAGCAGTATCTGCCGGATGAGATCAAAGATGCCGTATTCTATGAAGCGAGCGATAACGGCTACGAACAAACGATCAAAGCGCATATGAAGCGGATTAAGGATGAAGCGTAACCTATTCGCACAGGAAATCACTGCATTCACGCAGAAGGGATTGATTTGACACAGACACTCTGCTACCATATCTGTAAGCAGAAAGGAGTGAAGAATATGGGAGCAGTTCAGGACAGCTATATAACTGTTGCATGGCTGGTTCTTCTGGTAGTACTTCTGGTGATCGAGATCATAACGGTGGGACTTACAACGATCTGGGGAGCAGGAGGTGCGCTGGCAGCACTGATCCTGAATATTCTGGATGTACCGTTTGCCGGACAGGTGGTTGCATTTTTTATTGTGACAATTTTACTGCTTGTATTTACAAGACCATTTGCAATGCGTTTTATCAACACCCGCCGTCTGAAGACGAACTATGAAGGAATCATCGGAAAGACGATCCGGATCAGCCAGAAAGTAGATAACATCGGGCAGACTGGTATGGCGGTGGTAAATGGTACAGAGTGGACGGTAAGATCCGAACAGGATGACGTGATCCTGGACCCCGGAACACTGGCGAAGGTGGTTAATATATCCGGAGTAAAGTTAATTGTAAAAAAATATGAGGAGGACTAAAAGATGACGGGACTTATTATTTTAGTAATTATTATTGTGATCGCATTACTGCTTCTGACTTCCTGCATTAAGATCGTGCCGCAGGCAAAGGCACTGGTTATCGAACGTCTTGGTGCATATCAGGCAACATGGAGTGTAGGACTTCATTTTAAACTGCCGATCATTGAACGTGTGGCAAGAAGAGTAGACTTAAAAGAGCAGGTAGTTGATTTTGCACCGCAGCCGGTTATCACAAAGGATAACGTAACCATGCGGATCGATACCGTTGTATTCTACCAGATTACAGATCCGAAGATGTTCTGCTATGGAGTAGCGAACCCGATCATGGCAATCGAGAATCTGACAGCGACCACCCTTCGTAACATTATCGGTGATCTGGAACTTGACCAGACACTGACATCAAGAGAGACGATCAATACGAAGATGCGCGCATCTCTGGATGTGGCAACGGATCCATGGGGAATCAAAGTTAATCGTGTGGAACTGAAAAATATCATTCCTCCGGCAGCAATCCAGGATGCAATGGAGAAACAGATGAAAGCAGAACGTGAAAGACGTGAAGCTATTCTCCGTGCAGAAGGTGAAAAGAAATCTACTGTCCTTGTTGCAGAAGGTGAAAAAGAATCTGTGATCCTGAAAGCGGAAGCTGAAAAACAGGCAGCGATCCTCCAGGCAGAAGCAGAAAAAGAAAAGAGGATCAAAGAGGCTGAAGGTGAAGCGGAAGCCATCCTTAAAGTACAGCAGGCAAATGCAGACGGTATCCGTTTCATCCGTGAAGCGGGTGCAGACCAGGCAGTGCTTACGATCAAGAGTCTGGAGGCATTTGAAAAGGCTGCAGACGGCAAGGCAACGAAAATCATCATTCCGTCAGAACTGCAGTCACTTGCGGGGCTTGTAAAGAGCGCTAAAGAAGTGATTAAGGAAGATTAGATTAAAAAAAGAGAGAGGAAAGGTGACAAATAGATGACGGATGTATTGATCCTGGAAGATGAACTGACTTCGCTGCAGGCATTGTCAGAGATTCTTACCACATATTCAGATGATATCCGTGTCCACAAGGCATCTTCCCTGAAAGAAGCAAAAGACCTGCTGGATCAGGAAATCCGGTATGGTCTTTTCCTTTTGGATGTAAATCTAAGCGGCGAGGACCGGGAGGATATCGGTGGGATTTTGTTCGCAAGAGAGATACGGGAGAGGTTTGAATATACTTTTACCCCAATCGTGATGGTGACTGCCATTGGCAATATGGAAATGCAGGCTTACCGGGAGCTGCACTGTTACCAGTACATTATGAAGCCATTTCGCAGGGAGCAGGTGGAAGAGGTTGTTCAGAAGGTGCTGGAAAAAGAGAGCAGGGAGAAACCACCGGTGATCGTTGTGAAAAAAGACGGGATCAATTATCAGCTGAAATGCGAGGATATCCGTTATCTGGAAGCGATACCGAGAGGAACAAGACTGCATCTTGTGACGGAAAACTGGGATGTCCCTTATGTGACTCTCAGACAGATGCTGCTTAAGATGCCAAAAGGGATGTTTGCGCAGTGCCATCGGATGTATGCGGTCAATAAAAATGAAGTTGAATATTACGATACCGTCAACCGGATCATCCGGATTAAAAATTGTCCGGATACGGTAGAAATCGGTGTGACTTACAAATCGGTGATCGGAGGACTGTTAAATGGCTGATTGGGTACGCAAATTTTTATATCGTATTTTCTGCGTAATGGCACTTATGGTATCAGTCTATCTGATCGTGGATTTTCTGATCAGCGGTACCTTCGATTACCGGGTGTTTATCATGTTTGTTCTGATGGTGATCGTTGTGATCTGGGGAATTGTGGACTGGCGAAGTAATTATGTACTGATACGCCAGAAGGAAAATGAACTGCGGCTTTATCAGAACTATCTGATTCCGCTGGAAGAACTGGTCAAAGAAATCCGTGCCAAACAGCATGAATTTGACAATCATCTGAATGCAATCCTGAATATGCATCTGACCATCGACAATTATGAAGAACTGGTAGCAAAGCAGTCTGAATATATTACGGAAATTGCCAGAGAAGATGACAGCAGGAAGTATCTCCCCCTTCTGAAGATCAGCGATAAAATCCTGGCAGGATTTATCTACAGTAAAATTGTCCGTGCGCCGGAATATGTCCGGACCGATATCCGCGTGTGGAACAAAGAAATCGTTTCCGGCATTTCCGAACACCACCTGATCGAGATTGTTGGAACCCTGATCGACAATGCATACGAAGCCTGTACCGAAGAAAAAAATCAGGTACTGATCGAAATTGATTCCCAGAATGATAAGCTTATCTTCACGATAAAGAATCAGGTCGAAAATATAGGACTTGGCGAGATCAGTCATTTCTTTGAAAAAGGATTTTCTACGAAAGAAGATGGAAAAAAGCATGGACTGGGACTTTATAATGCAAAGATGCTTGTGAACCGTTACCACGGAGAAATTACGGTGGGAATGGAGGAAATAGAAGAAAGGAAATTCATCAGTTTTGTGGTGGTTATTTAGGCAGATCGGAATATGGGACGGTCTGCTTTTTTTGTAGGTTGTGGTCGGACGCGGACAGAAAACAAATAGAGCAGATTCCTTTGTGCTGACCATTCCGATGAGCCACTTAAGGCGAAAATTGTGTCAGCAAGGGCTTCCACAATTTTTGTGTCTCATCTCCATAGCACAAACATGGAATCCTTATCCATTTGTTTTCTGTCCGCGCCCGGGATTCAGCTCTTTTGGAGCAGGCATGAGGCTTGCAAGCTTTCAAGAACGCAGCTGAGATCTGCCCAAAGAACAACGTAGAGTTTTCATGTCGTGAGATTCAAGTGTATCATTGTCCAATCACAGCCTTAATTTGCGAACCGTATCATTCACATCCATCACAATAACTGAGACATCAGCCACGCATAGACGACTTGATTTTTTTTCTGCCAGTTGAGTGCAATTGCCGCCGCTTCTTTTTCAGTCGGTACAGAAAGGGTCAGATCGATCAGGGGTTCGTGATTTTCAAAGACCTGACAGCGCACGGAATATTCCTCTCCTGCATTTTTCATATAATCCGCTTTTACGGAAACTTCATTTTTCAGATCATACTGTTTTGTCTGTAAAAAGTGGTCAATATCGTCCTGGATTGGCTTTGAGATTTTATCCTGGAAAAGATGAATCGTCCCTTTCCCATCTTCCGTCAGATGGAAAAGAGTGCGGTTGTGAGTGGATTCTTTCAGGATGAGACCACCGTCCGCAAGTTCAGAAAGAGCCTGCTGGAGTTTGAAATAATCGGTATATCCTTTGTCCAGGACAAATTCAGAAATCTGGGAGTTGGTCAGAGGAAAATCAACTTTGTCCAGCATGTATAGAATGATGAGTTTATAAAGTGTAAATGCTTCTGCCATAGGGCTGCCTCCTTAAAATGTAGTATATTCTTTTCCCTGCCAGAGATTCTGCTCTTTTAAATAGCGCTGCATCTGATTGAGTACTAACCGTTTATTGCCGGTCCAGAGCGGTGCGATAAGAAGAGATTTTGGTCCGTCACCGGTCAGACGGTGAATGACAATATCCGGACGGAGCGAAGCGATACATTTTCCGAGCAGATGAAAATAAGAGTTCATATCTGGAATATAAAAAGGTTCCTGCCTGTAAAAATCTGCCAGATCGGTATGCTTCAGAACGTGGAGAAGCTGCAGCTTGATTCCGTCAATCGGAAGAGCGTTCAGATAATGGATGGTTGCGAGCATATCTGCTTCAGATTCTCCCGGAAGAAATAAAATTACGTGGGTGATGATCTGTACCCCAATCGCGTGAAGGGAATAGACCGCCTGCTCAAAGACGGAAAGTGGATAACCACGGCGCATCCAGTTGGCAGTGCGTTCGTGGATCGTCTGAAGTCCAAGCTCTACCCAGACCGGTTTTATGGCATTTAGTTCGGCAAGCAGTGTAAGGATTTCAGGTGAAAGGCAATCCGGACGCGTTGCGATAGATAAAATGCGTACTTCTGGATCAGAAATCGCTTCGGTAAAGATCCGGCGCAGATGACAGGCTGGTGCATAGGTATTGGTATATGCCTGAAAATAGGCGATATAGCTGTGTCCGTTGTATTTGGGGCGGACAAGGCCTTTTCCATAGGCAAGCTGATCGGCAACAGAAAGAGAAGAAGAAGCGGCAAAATCGCCGGATCCGCCTTCGCTACAGAAGATACAACCGCGTGTGCCGCAGGTTCCGTCCCGGTTCGGACAGGAACAGCCTCCGTTTAAAGAAATCTTGTACAGTTTTTCACCGAAATTCTGTTTCAGATAGTAGTCCAGTGCATAGTAGCGCCGTTCTCCCCAGCGCTGAGGAGTTCCTTTTTTGTAAGTAAGCCCGCAGGATATTTCCTGCGGGCGATTGCTATCATAGGTTCTTGTATTCATAAGATTAAATCAGAGCTTTGACAGCTTCGCTTACGACCTGTGATACGCGAGGGTCAAAAGCTTCCGGAAGAATATTGTCCTCGTTCAGCTCTTCATCCGGAACAAGTCCAGCGATTGCTTTTGCTGTGGCAAGCTTCATCTCTTCGGTGATCTGTGGTGCACGTCCCTCTAATGCACCTTTAAAGATACCAGGGAAAGCGACAACGTTGTTGACCTGGTTTGGGAAGTCAGAACGTCCGGTTCCGACAACTTTTGCGCCTGCAGCTTTTGCAAGATCCGGCATGATCTCCGGTACCGGGTTTGCCATTGCGAAAAGGATCGCATCCTTATTCATAGAAGCAACCATTTCCTGGGAAACAATGTTCGGGGCAGATACACCGACGAAAATATCAGCATCCTTGAGTGCATCAGCAAGTGTACCGGTCTCATGGTCGAGATTGGTCACTTTGGTCATCTCTTTCTGCATCCAGTTCAGATTCGGTGAATCAGCTGAGATGATTCCATTGATATCACACATGGTGATCTTCGGGAAACCGTAGGTGAGAAGAAGCTTTGTGATTGCAACTCCGGCACTTCCGGCACCATTCACAACGATCTTACAGTCTTCTTTTTTCTTGCCGGTTACTTTCAGGGCGTTGATGATGCCTGCCAGAACGACGATGGCGGTTCCGTGCTGGTCATCGTGGAATACAGGGATATCAAGAAGTTCTTTTAAACGGCTCTCAATCTCAAAACAGCGTGGGGCAGAGATATCTTCCAGGTTGATTCCACCGAAAGCAGGTGCAATATTGACAACGGTCTTAATAATTTCTTCTGTATCCTGGGTATCCAGGCAGATTGGAACAGCGTTGACTCCGCCGAATTCTTTAAAAAGAACTGCTTTTCCTTCCATAACAGGCATGGCGGCTTTGGCTCCGATGTTACCAAGTCCGAGAACGGCACTACCGTCGGATACTACAGCGATTGTGTTGGCTTTCATCGTGTATTTGTAGGCTGCATCCGGGTCCTTTGCAATGACCTTGCATGGCTCGGCAACGCCTGGTGTATATGCGATTGCGAGGTCTTCACGAGAGTTTACGTGTGACTTTGCAGTAGTTTCAATTTTTCCATTCCATTTTTCATGCATTTCAAGTGCTTGCTCAATTGCTGACATTTTCATACGTCCTCCTTTGATTACAGTTTTGCTGCTCTTTTATGATAACATTCTTCTGATATGAAAGCAAATCAAAAAACTTCTTTCCATTTTGTGCAAAATGTTGTATACTTGGGTTTATCAAAAGCAGATTAGTCAGTTCAGACAAGATTTCCCAATGTTAAAAGTTTAATATTTTTTTGGATAAGAAAAGTAATTGGAATAAAGGAGGAATATAGAACATATGACGAGAGAAAAATATGAGTCCCTGCCTCTTTCTACATTAAAAGAGGTGGCAAAAACGCGCGGACTTCGCGGAATTTCAACGATGAAAAAAGCAGATCTGATCGATCTTATGCTGGAAGAAGATGACAAAGTTTCAATAAAAGAGGCGAAGGAGGAAGTAAAATCCGAAAAAGCCGGAACCGCAGATATTGAACAGCTCGACAGTGGACGTACGGTGAATGGAATTCTGGAAGTCATGGATGGATACGGATTTATCCGTTCCCAGAACTATCTGCCGGGCGAGGAAGATGTATATGTATCACCATCGCAGATCCGCAGATTCAGCCTGAAGACAGGGGATATCCTGACAGGAAATACAAGAGTAAAGACACAGTCTGAAAAATTCAGTGCGCTTCTGTATCTGACCAAGATCAATGGAATGTCTCCGGCAGAAGCAGGACGCAGAATGAACTTTGAAAATATGACACCGATTTTCCCAAATGAACGTCTCAGACTGGAAGCGGGAAAGAGCAGCACTGCAATGCGTGTTATGGATCTGATCTCTCCAATCGGTAAGGGACAGCGAGGCATGATCGTATCACCGCCGAAAGCAGGTAAGACAACCCTGTTGAAGCAGGTGGCGCTTTCTATGAGGAAGAATAATCCGGAGATCCATCTTCTGATCCTTCTGATCGATGAACGTCCGGAAGAAGTAACCGACATCAAAGAAGCCATTGAAGGGGATAATGTGGAAGTTATTTATTCGACCTTTGATGAGCTTCCGGAGCATCATAAACGTGTGTCAGAGATGGTGATCGAGCGTGCAAAACGTCTGGTTGAGCACAAAAAGGACGTTGTGATCCTTTTGGACAGCATTACCCGTCTGGCAAGAGCATACAACCTGGTTGTTCCACCGAGCGGACGAACCCTGTCCGGTGGTCTTGATCCGGCAGCACTTCATATGCCGAAACGTTTCTTTGGTGCAGCGAGAAATATGCGTGAGGGCGGAAGCCTTACTATCCTCGCAACCGCACTTGTAGATACCGGAAGTAAGATGGATGATGTCATCTACGAAGAATTTAAGGGAACCGGTAATATGGAACTGGTGCTTGACCGGAAGCTTTCTGAAAAGAGAATCTTTCCTGCAATCGATATCCCGAAATCCGGAACAAGAAGAGAGGATCTGCTTCTTACGAAAGAGGAGCAGGAAGCAGTGGATATTATGCGCCGTGCATTAAACGGAATGAAGTCAGATGAAGCGGTAGACAGCATTCTGAATATGTTTGACCGCACGAAAAATAACGTAGAATTTGTCCAAATGGTCAAAAAAACAAAGTTTATTTAGAAAATTACTTGCATTTAGAAAAAAACTATGTTATGCTAACATAGCTGTTTAAAGATATTAGCCGCGTGAAAGCGCGTAAAACGAATAAAACAAGAAGAGGTGAAAATCATGAAAGAAGGAATCCATCCAGATTACTATCAGGCAACTGTAACTTGCAACTGTGGGAATACATTCGTAACAGGTTCTACAAGCAAAGAAATCCACGTAGAAATCTGCTCTAAATGTCATCCGTTCTACACAGGACAGCAGAAAGCAACTCAGGCCAGAGGTCGTGTTGACAAGTTTAACAAGAAATACGGAATTCAGTAATAAGAGAATTCAACAGGCTGGGATTGTGAAATCTCAGCCTATTTTGTGTATACGATGAATTAAAAAGGACATAACAGAATATGAAATCTTCGAATATTGGTGGTCAGGCTGTCATCGAAGGCGTGATGATGAAGAATAAAGAACGTTATGCGGTTGCGGTGAGAAAGCCTGACGGAGAGATAGAAGTTACAACAGATACATATAAAAGTGTAGTTGGAAAATATACGGCACTTACGAAGCTACCTTTTGTCAGAGGAATCTTTAATTTTGTTGATTCTCTGGTGCTGGGGATGAAGACTTTGACCTGGTCAGCAAGCTTCTATGAGGAAGAGGAAGAAAAAGAGATGACCGAAGTCGAAGAAAAGAAGCAGGAGCGTACGGAAAAGCTTTTGATGACGCTGACGATGGTTGTATCTTTTGCACTTGCAATCGGTATTTTTATGGTACTTCCGTATTTTTTGTCAGATCTGCTGAAGAAATGGATTTCTTCCTATACAGTTCGGATTATCATTGAGGGAATCATCCGCATTGCGATTTTTGTTGCCTATGTGGGCGGAATTTCGGTAATGAACGATATTAAGCGTTTGTATCGCTATCATGGCGCGGAGCATAAGTGTATCAACTGTATTGAACATGGACTTCCACTGACTGTTGAAAATGTTAGAAAGAGCTCTAAAGAACACAAAAGATGTGGAACCAGCTTCATGCTGTTTGTCATGATCGTGGGAATCGTTCTCTTATTTTTTGTAAGGGTAGAATCTCCGCTGATGAGAGTGATTGTGAGAATTGCACTTCTTCCGGTGATTGCTGGTATTTCTTATGAGTTGATCAAATGGGCAGGAAGCAGTGAGAATCCGGTCGTGTGTATCTTAAGTAAGCCGGGACTTTGGCTGCAGGGGCTTACGACAAAGGAACCGGACGATGAGATGATCGAGGTCGGGATTGCGGCTGTAGAAGCGGTGTTTGACTGGAAAGCGTATTTGAGAGAAAATTTCGGATATAAGGAAGAGGAGTAAAAGCTGTGACCTATCAGGAAGCATATCAGAAAGCCACAGGTGAATTGAAAGCGGCGGGGATTCCGGAGCCGGAAAGTGATTCCTGGATCCTGCTGGAGCATGTGACCGGCATGACAAGGACCAGATATTATGTGGATGGTTTTGAAAGAATGCCGAAAAATGAAGAAGACCGGTTCTTTGAGCTGGTAAGCTGCAGAAAAACCCGGATTCCGGTGCAGCATCTGACCGGGGTTCAGGAATTTATGGGATATGAATTTGCAGTCAATGAACATGTACTTGTGCCAAGACAGGATACTGAGATTCTTGTAGAGGAAGCAGAAAAAAGACTGCTTCTTATGAAAAAGGAAAATCCGGTAAAAGTGCTGGATATGTGTACCGGTTCAGGCTGTATCCCAATCAGCCTGAAACTGAGAAATCCGCAGATTGTCATAGAAGGTGCAGATATTTCAGAAGAAGCTCTGAAAGTGGCTGAAAAAAATGCCAAAAAGCTGGGAGTGAGCGGTAAGTGGATCCAGACTGATATGTTTGAAAATATTACAGGAACATTTGACATGATCACATCGAATCCACCTTATATCCCGACAAAAGTGATCGAAGAGCTGGAAGCAGAGGTACGTCTTCATGACCCGTATGAGGCATTGGACGGAAAAGAGGACGGTCTTTATTTTTACCGGATCCTGGCAGAAAAGGTTCCGGAATATCTGACAGACGGCGGCTGGCTTGTGATGGAGATTGGATATGACCAGAGTGCAGATGTGGAAAAATTGCTGAAAGAGACTGGATTTGAACAGGTTTCAACGCAAAAGGATCTGGCAGGTCTTGACCGTGTGGTATGTGGCGTGTACAATAGGCATAGCAAATAACAGGAGGAAAAGAAATGTTTGATAAATTAGAAGATCTGCTCATTCGTTATGAGGAGATTATGGGTGAGCTTCAGGAACCGGACGTGGTGAATGACCAGTCACGTTTCCGCAAGCTGATGAAAGAACAGAATGATCTGACCCCGATTGTTGAGGCATATAAAGAATATAAAAATTGTAAACAGAACATTGAAGACAGTCTTTCTCTTCTGGAGGAAGAATCCGATGAAGAGATGAAAGAGCTGGCAAAAGAAGAACTCAGTGAGTCTAAGAAGAGAGTCGAAGAGCTGGAACAGGAGCTCAAGATCCTTCTTCTTCCAAAAGACCCGAACGATGACAAGAACGTTATCGTGGAGATCCGTGCAGGTGCAGGTGGAGATGAAGCTGCCCTTTTTGCGGCTGAGATCTACCGTATGTATGTACATTATGCAGACAGCAGACGCTGGAAGACAGAGATGATCTCCCTCAATGAAAACGGAATCGGCGGATTCAAGGAAGTTGTATTTATGATCACAGGACAGGGAGCATATTCCCGTATGAAGTATGAAAGTGGTGTACATCGTGTACAGCGTGTGCCGGAGACAGAAAGCGGCGGACGTATCCATACTTCAACCATTACCGTAGCAGTGATGCCGGAAGCAGAAGAAGTTGACGTTGTGATCGATGAAAAAGATATTCGTATCGATGTTATGCGTGCATCTGGTAACGGTGGTCAGTGTGTCAATACCACAGACTCTGCTGTACGACTGACTCATTATCCGACAGGAATCGTGATCTACAGCCAGACTGAAAAATCACAGCTGCAGAACAAGGAAAAGGCATTCCGTCTTCTGCGTTCCAAGTTATATGAACTGGAACTGGAGAAGAAGCAGTCTGCAGAGGCTGAGGCAAGAAGAAGCCAGATCGGTACCGGAGACCGTTCTGAGAAGATCCGTACTTACAACTTCCCACAGGGACGTGTGACCGATCACAGAATCAAGCTTACGCTTCATAAGCTGGACAGCATTATGAACGGAGATCTGGATGAAATCATTGACAGCCTGATCGCAGCAGACCAGGCAGCAAAGCTGGCATCGATGAATGAGGCAGTATAAGCTGGTAAAATCGATAGAGAAATTAAAGGGAGTATGAAAGCTGGGAGAGAGGCTTTCATACTCCTTTTTGTTTATAGTGACACTTTACAAAGAAAGCAAAGATTCAGAAAATCACAGTATAGATTTTATACTCTAAGTATATTGATTGTTTTCGTGGATTCTTGTAAAATGATTTTGGAGTGATGGGTACAGAAAAGTAGGAGGTGATAATTACCGATGACTAAAGATGAATCGCTCTTAAAGCATAAGGAAAGATACAAAGAGACGATAAAAATCTGACTGTGATGAGCGATATCCTTGCGCGGAATGTTTTTAAAGACAGGAAAGCCTGTGAGTATGTTCTTCGAATTATTATGGATGATGAAGCAAGAATGGACGAGAAGAAAGATGTAGCATATTCTCTCGCTGACAGGAAAATGAGTGTTGAGGATATTTCTGAAATTATAAAAGTAAATATTGAAACTGTCAGAGGATGGCTTGCAGGACGCACTCCTGCTAAAAAATAGTAATAGGATACCCTCATACAGGTCAAGAAAACAGAAATGTCCCGTATGGGGGGATTTTTATATACCGAAAAATAAAACAGAGGCGTTGAATGAACATACAACAATTAACTTATATCGTAGAAATCGCAAAATGCAACAGCATTTCCCGCGCGGCAGAGTATCTCTTTGTTTCGCAGCCTGCTCTGTCCCAGCAGATCCGGAATCTGGAAAAGGAATTGGGATACTGCGTATTTCGCAGGACAAGAAAAGGACTGGAGCTTACCGAAAAAGGGAATCTTTTTTACCAAAAAGCGCAAAAAATGCTGGAAGACTGGAGTCGTTTTAAAGAAGAAGTGATTTCGGGAACAGAACATAAAAAATTAAAAATCGGACTTGGTGCCAGAGTCTATTCCAACAGACTGTTTCCAAGGATTGTAGGATATTTTGAGAAGCATCCGGAGCTCGAAGTGACATTTTATACGGAGGCTGGGCTGGATGCATATGCAGCGATCAAGGACGGTTCCCTTGATATGGCACTGGATCGGATGCCGGAAAATGAAATCGGCATGGAAAAATGCGTCTGTTTCGCGAAAGAGCTGATCCGTGAGAAACAGTGTGTACTGACAGCACCGGATCATCCGCTGAGTAAAAAAGGAAAGGCTTCGATTCTGGACTGCAGGGAATATACCATGCTCACAGGATTGGAGCATTCGGTGGAAGACCGTCTCCTAAGAAAGACATATGGTGAACAGAATATCACATGGAAGAGGGTCATCCGATCGGATAGTATTGATACAGTGATGAAGATGGTGAAAAGCGGAAGCGGGATCGCGATCGGACCACAGTCCTTTGCAGAATACTATGGGGTTACGGCGGTGCCACTGGTTCCAGCCAGGCAGGACAGTCTTTATTTTGCCTGCCTGAAATCAAAGAAAAAAGAGCCGGAAATCCGGGAATTTCAGAGGTATCTGACTACTCTGGTTTCCAGTGCTTGTCCAGATTAAATCCACGTCCCTGGACTTCCTGTACCTGAGAAACGATGATAAAGCTTTCCGGATCGATCAGGTGGACATTTTTCTCAAGCTGGACAAGCTCACGGTTAGATATGACAGTGAGCACCATATTCAGCTGCTGGTTCAGATAGCCACCCTGAACCGGAATGATGGTTGCACCACGGTCGATCTGTCTGAGTACAAAATTGCGGATTTCATCCGAATGTTTGCTGATGATTTGGACGGCAATCCTTGAAGTACCGCTGACGATCAGCTTATTCATGACAAGTGTATAAATGATCACATACAAAATTGCATAGAGTACTTTGTCAACCGGTTGATAAAGCGCCTGTCCCAGGATGACAAAGAAGTCGATAATATACAGACCGACTGAAACCGGGAAACGGAAATATTTATTCAGGATCAGCGGAGGAACATCAACGCCGCCGGTAGAAGCGCCGGTACGAATGATCATCCCAAGAGAGATTCCGATTCCGATCCCTGCAAAAAGTGTGCAGAGGATCAGGTTGTCCGTCAGAACATAATCTCCAAGGATCTGATTGAAAAATTCCAGTGCGATCGGATACATAAAAGAACTTAAAATTGCAGAAAAAGTATATTTTTTCCCGAGAAAAATATAGGCAAGCACCAGCATGATAATGTTAAAAGCGAGTACCAGCGAGGAAAGCGGGATACCGGTTATGCGTTGCAGGATCAGTCCGATTCCGGTTGTGCCTCCGGCAACAAGGTCGGCGGGTAGAAGAAAAACTCTTGCAGAGAAAGCGTTGAGAATATTTCCCAGACAGATGATGAGAACAGAAGCGATCTGTTCTTTTCTTTTTTCAGTAAGATTCATTGGACAGTACCTCCATAAGTCGATATCTTTAATTTAGGAGAAATGGGAGTAAATGGGAAATACATAATATGAATATCGATATAAGAAAAACTTATATTGTGACTGACACTGTGTCCTTGAAAAAAATCAGAATATGCTAAAATTGACATAAATGAGAGAACATGAGGAGGTACAAAAGATGGGACATATTGTACAGCGTTTGGTCCGGAATGCCATCATGCAGGCAGTGAACCAGGCAATCCAGAAGAAGACACAGCAGGAAGCTGCAAAGCTTGGAAACGAATGGAAGGGAAGTTTTCACTGTCTGGTATCCGGGTATTACAGCGGGATGACCGTCAAATATCTGATGCTTCCATTTGCAATCTTCTGTATTCTGTGTGCGGCAGGAAGTGGAATTGCCGGAGGGCTGACCTACAGTATCTGGTTTATCGTGATCGCAGTGGTGTGCCTGGTTACGCGCAGTTATGGAATGAAAAAGATGCGTGTCATCATTTACTGGGACAATGGCATGGCGTTTTATGACAAGAATGGCAATGAACTCGTACAGCTGCCACGGACAGCCATCGATCAGATGACAGTGAAAAATAGTAAGATCACCATCCCATGGGAAGGGAAAGAGTATAAGATCATCAGAAACCCGTTGGATAACGAAAAAGAAGTACGGGAAATGCTCAATTTCTATGGAAAAGACAGATAAGGAGTGATAGAAAATGAATTTTCAGATCACAGAATATTGCCATCACATTTTAGAAGAGTATATAGAAGAAGGGGATATCTGCATTGATGCCACCGCCGGAAACGGCGGTGACACGGAGTTTTTGTGCCAGAAAGTCGGAGAGACCGGAAATGTCTATGCTTTTGATGTGCAAGAGATGGCGATTTCTCACACTAGAGAACGCCTCGAAAGAGCGAACCTGTCGACAAGAGCCAAGCTGATCCACGATGGTCACGAGAAAATGCAGACCTATGTAAAAGAAGAAGTCAAAGCCATCACCTTCAACTTCGGCTACCTCCCCGGCAGTGACCGCAAAATCGCAACCCATCCATCAACAAGCCTCGCCGCCATCGAGTCAGCCCTTAACCTGCTCAAAAAAGGTGGCATCATAAACCTCTGCATCTACAGCGGCGGCGACACCGGCTACGAAGAAAAAGAAGCCATTTTGAATTATGTCAAAGAATTAGACTCCAAAAAATGGCTCGTAATCGTAAACGCTTACTACAACCGCAAAAACGATCCCCCACTCCCAGTATTCATCTATAGACTGAAATAGTTTTTATTTCAGAAAACAGTAGTGGATCAACTGAATCAACAAAGCCGTTTTGCGCTTTTTATGTCTGTCGAAGAAAATCATACCGGAACAAATAAAGCCGTTTTTGCGGTTACCTGTTTGGCAAAAAACTTCGTACTGAGGCAACAGTCACAACCAGTAAAGTAGATCTGCCAAGACTGCAAAATAGAACGTTCCAATTCCATTCGAGGCAATGAAGATAAGACTCAAAAATTGTGGAAGCCATTGCTGACACAATTTTTGCTTTCAGAGGCTTATCGGAATGGTTTGCCGAGTGGAATTGGAACGTTCTATTTTGCAGTCTTGGCCCACTAACTTTACAAGTAACACAAAAAAATACAAGAAAACCGCAAAAATCCACTCAAAATGTGGTATACTAACAGACAGTACCGCAAAAAAGCGGAATATGGAAGGATTTTTTATGGCAGAAGCAAAATTTAAAAGACCAGAACTGACAGACCGGGATCTTATTGATTTTTATTTCAAAAAGTACCCAAGCAGAAGCTGCGACCGTACTTTTGCAAATGTATATCTGTGGGCAAGGTTTTACGAAGTAGAATTTGCACAATATAATAACGTTCTCCTGTTCCGGGACAACAGTGCAGGTTACGGCTATGCATTTCCGGCAGGTGAAGATGAAGATGTAAAAGCAGCGATTGAAGATATCATGAAGTGGGAGAAAGAAAAAGGCGTTCCATTCTGTCTGTATGGGGTGACAAAAGAGAATTTCGCCAAGCTTGAAACATGGTTTCCAGGCAAATTCGACATCACCTATCACAGAGATGAGGCGGATTATGTCTATGAAAGTGAGAAACTTGCAACACTTTCCGGCAAAAAGCTGCACGGCAAGCGGAATCACGTCAATAAATTTAAAGCACTTCACGGAGATAACTGGAGTTACGAAACGATTACAGAGGATAATCTGGAAGAGTGTTTTCAGATGGCACTGAAATGGCGGAATCTGAATGGCTGTGAAGATGATGAAGAGAAGAATTCCGAGATGTGTGTAACACTCAATTCACTGCGCCTTTACAAAGAACTGAACCTGATCGGAGGTCTGCTCAGAGTTGGTGATGAGATTGTTGCATTTACGATTGGAGAAGCGGTAAATGACGATACCTTTGTGGTTCATATCGAAAAAGCTTATGCGGATATTGAAGGTGCATATACCATGATCAACCAGCAGTTCGTAGAGCATGAAATTGCCGGAAAATACAAATATACCAACCGGGAAGATGATGTTGGAGAAGAAGGATTAAGAAAGGCCAAGCTTTCCTACAAACCGGTATTTATGGTAGAAAAAGGTGTTGTGACATTAAAAGAAGACAGCGAAAAGGAGTGTGCAAAAGATGATATCTAAGAAGATGGAAAATATGGTGGCAAACAGCTCGGCGATTCGCGCCATGTTTGAAGAGGGAAATCGTCTTGCAAAAATTTACGGACCGGAAAATGTATTTGATTTCAGTCTCGGTAATCCAAATGTACCGGCACCGAAAGCCGTAAAGCAGGCGATTCTTGATATTTTGGATGAAGAAGATGAACTGGTGCTTCATGGATATACTAACAGCAATGCGGGATATGAAGATGTTCGCCAGGCTGTAGCTGAATCTCTGAATGAGCGTTTTGGTACTGCATTTGCAGCAAAAAATATTACGATGACAGTTGGCGCAGCAGGCGGACTGAATGTTATTTTAAAAGCACTGTTAAATCCGGGAGATGAAGTGATCACATTTGCACCGTACTTTGGAGAGTACAGAAGTTATGTCAATAATTTTGACGGTGTTCTGGTTGAAATCTCACCGAATACCGTAGATTTTCAGCCAAAGCTGGATGAATTTGAGGCAAAGATCACACCGAAGACAAAAGCAGTGATCGTTAATACACCGAATAATCCGACCGGTGTTGTCTATTCCGAAGAGACGATCAGGAAGATGGCAGAGATCATGGAGAAGAAGCAGAACGAATACGGAACAGAGATTTATCTTATCTCTGATGAGCCATACCGTGAACTTGCTTATGATGGTGTGGATGTACCGTATCTGACCAGGTATTATGCCAATACGATCGTAGGATATTCTTATAGTAAATCTCTTTCCCTGCCGGGAGAGCGAATCGGATATCTGGTGATTCCGGATGATGTAAAAGATTCAGAGACACTCATTGCAGCAGCAAATGTTGCAAACCGTATTCTTGGATTTGTCAATGCGCCAACCCTGCAGCAGAAGGTAGTTGCAAGATGTCTGCATGAGAAAACCGATATTTCATACTATAACAGAAACAGGGAGACTCTTTACCAGGGACTCATAGAATGTGGATTTGAATGTGTCAAACCGCAGGGTGCATTTTACCTGTTCATGAAGACTCCGATCAAGGATGAAAAGACATTTTGCCAGGAAGCAAAAAAATATAATCTGCTTCTAGTACCGGGAAGTTCTTTTGGATGTGCAGGATATGTCAGAATTGCATATTGTGTAGCTTATGAGACAATCGTAAATGCACTGCCGAAATTCAAAGAGCTTGCAAAAGAATATCAGCTAGGATAAGACAAAAGCAAAAGATGTGACAGAAAGGTGAGAAAGCAAGATGAGAGAATTTGAGAAAAATATCCGAAGAGTAGAACCTTATGTTCCGGGTGAACAGCCACAGAAAAAAGTGATCAAACTGAATACCAATGAGAATCCGTACCCACCTGCACCGGGAGTTCTTGCGGCAATGAAAAAGCTGGAGGGTCATGTGGACAGTTTAAGGCTGTATCCGGATCCGACATCTGATACACTGGTCAGTGCACTGGCGGACTTTTATCATGTTGGAAAAGATCAGGTTTTTGTGGGAGTGGGATCTGACGATGTTCTCTCTATGTGTTTCCTTACCTTCTTTAACTCGGAAAAACCGGTTTTCTTTCCGGATATTACATATTCCTTCTACAAAGTATGGGCGGATCTTTACCGGATTCCATACGAATGCAAGAAGGTAGATGGAAACTTCCATATCATAAAAGAAGATTATTATCCGGAAAATGGTGGTGTGATTTTCCCGAATCCAAATGCACCGACATCCATCTATGAAGATCTGGAATTTGTGGAAGATATCATCAGACACAACCAGGATGTTATTGTGATTGTGGATGAGGCATATATTGATTTCGCAGGAGAGTCAGCACTTTCGCTTCTGGACAAATATGACAACCTGATCATTACGCAGACATTTTCAAAGGCAAGATCGATGGCTGGAATGCGTATTGGATATGCAATCGCAAGTCCGCTCCTGATCAAGTATTTAAACGATGCAAAATATTCGTTCAATTCTTATACTATGAACAAAACTTCTCTGGTATACGGAGCAGAAGCGGTAAAAGATAAAGAATATTTTGCTGAGACAACACGTAAAATTGTGGAGACAAGAGACTGGGCAGAAGAAGAATTCAAAAAGCTCGGCTTTGTATTTCCAAAACCAAGCGCAAACTTCATCTTTGTATCACATCCGGAATACGATGCAAAAGAACTCTTTGAAGCAATGAAAGCAAAAGGAATCTATGTGCGTTTCTGGGGAAGCGAGCGGATTGAGCAATATCTGCGTGTGACGATCGGTACGAGAGAAGAGATGGAAGCACTCTTTGCCTTCCTCCGTGAATATATGATGTAAGTGTTAAAAACATAAATTGCGTTTGTGCTTACACAAATAAGCAATTTATGCTTATTGACACGTCGAACACCGATTTAATAAGTAAAAAATAGGAGATTTGTATGACTGAAACTTTAGTACAGTGGTTTGTAACCCATCTGGGTGGCAAGGCTGCCAAAGAACTGATTATCTTTATTATTTCAATGATTCCGATTCTGGAGCTCAGGGGAGGAATCCTTGCGGCAGGTCCGGCGTTTTTAAATATCCCGACCTGGCGTGCAATCCCAATCTGTCTGGTGGGGAACCTGATCCCAATTCCGTTTATCCTGCTTCTGATCCGTCCGATTTTTGCATGGCTGCGCAAGACGCGCCTTTTCCGTCCGCTTGTAGAAAAGCTGGAGAAAAAAGCGATGAGCAAAAGTGATCGGATCAGCAGATATGAATTCTGGGGGCTGGTACTCTTTGTAGGAATCCCGCTTCCGGGAACCGGAGCCTGGACCGGAGCTCTTGTCGCATCCCTCCTTGGCATCGACTGGAAAAAAGCTTTCGGAGCAATCGTAGTCGGCGTATGCATGGCATCGGTGATCATGTATATCCTGTCTTACGTTGTGATCGGAGGAATCTTTGGATAAAAAGTGAAAGCTTTCTCTTTGAGAGAACACAGAATGGCTGTATACGAAAGTATATGGTCATTTTTGTTTGGCGAATGATAGAGGTTGAGTGAGCACCAGCCACAAAAGGAATCGTTCGGATTCAAGTTGCGCTAACCATTCCGATGAGCCTCTTAGGACGGGAAGCATGTTCAGTAAAGGCTTCCATGCTTCCTGAGTCTCATCTCCATAGCGCAAAATAGAATCCGAACGATTCCTTTTGTGGCTGGCGCTCTTTGAACTTTATCGAATAAAATGTGGTGATATTGGTAAGATAACAGCAATTCAGAACGAAGCAGGAGAAAACTTTGAGAAGGGATGAGGAGTCTGTTGTTTAATTGAAAACATTTGACTATCGGGCATTTATTGGAAAACATGTATTATTTTCGTTAAACATCGAACCAGAGTTGAAAGGGAGAATAACAATCGGAATGAATAAGTTCCTGTTCATTCGCTTTGCTACAAGCATTCAAAAATCAGGCTGACGGGAATACACTAGAAGGGCAGAAGGACCAAAAGAAACCGGATTAATTCACTTATTATGCAATGGAGATGAGACTCAAAAATCGTGGAAGCCTTTGCTGAACACGATTTTCGCCTTAAGAGGCTCATCGGAATGGTTTGCATAATGGAATTAGTCCGGTTTCTTTTGGCCCTTCTGCCAGCACAGCGCAAAGTATGGCAGCCGTCCCTTTGTTAATTATAGTAGAAAAGAGAATGAACTTACGAATAAATTCGAACTTTCAACGGAATCCCCATCTCGTCTGCGAGTTTCTGGGACGCATCGATTTCTTCCTGTGAAATGATGCTTACCACACTGAACTGCACAGATGAGAACAGTTTCTTCGCTTTCTCGGCAAATGCAAGCATATCTGGGAACGCATTTTCAAAACAAGGCTGTGTAACTTCCTGGTAACGCTCTGCAGTTGGCGCATTCAGGCTGATCGATACGGCATCGATATATTTTGCCATTTCTTCTGCGATCGGCTTTTTATTGAAGAGTTCGCCAAGTCCGTTGGTATTGACGCGAAGGAGAACTTCAGGATGTTTTTCTTTCATGTATTTTGCAGCAGCAATCAGATTATCGTAGGCACAGGTCGGTTCCCCGTAGCCGCAGAAGACGGCTTCCGGATAATTTGTAAAATCAAAAGCATCAATAGCCGCCTTGATCTCTTCGAAAGAAGGATTGTGGTCGTGCCAAAGTTCTGTTGCCTCTCCGATGGCTTCATGCTCGTTACGGATGCAGAAAATACATTTGCAAGTGCAGAGGTTGGTGATGTTAAAATATGCATTGTTTTTAAATGTGTAAATAATATCTGACATTATAATAAAATCTCCTCTTTGAAAGTCAGGCGGATATTCAAGAACCACCTGTCATTTGCGTATAATTAAATATTTGGCTAAATTCCAAATTTGTTTTTCATTGTACTCTTGAAACCGGCTTTGTCAAGAGTGGAACCAAGAATGATAAAGATCACAGCACTTCCGCCTGACTGGGCAAGGGTTCCTACAATCGAAGGAATCAGTGCACCCCAGGTCCCGAACAAGATTACATCTGTGATATAATATCCAATAAAGGAAATTACAGCGGCAACAATAACGCCGACACAGTTGTGTACATTCACGATCTTGTCCTTTTTACATGTGATCGGAAGGGAGATCAGCATCTTGATGATGAAGGTTGCAGGTGCATATACCGGGGCAGTCAGGATATCTGCCATGGCACCACCGATTGCACCAGCAAACATGGCATATGGTGTTGGGAGAAATGCAGCGGCAAGATAGATCAGAGAATCTCCGATGTGTACATATCCGCCATTTACACCAAATGGAATATGGAAAATATAAGCAGTTGTCACACAGATCAGTGCTGCAAAAAGAGCTGTTGAAGTCAGTCTGGAGACTTTCTGATGAGAAAGTGCATTTGCAGATGGTTCTGGATTGTTAATGGTTGTAGATGACATGATAGTTACCTCCCTGGGTTTTATTTATTTTGTAAATGTCAGTCAAGCAGTATAGAAAGATGGGATTCAAAATTGATTCCATCGTTGCGCGGAATTTGGTCGGCAACGGTGTCAATCAGAGATTTTTCGATAAACCGGCATGCTTTTTCCACGCCTGCAGCTGCACTTTTTCCCTGTACCATCGAGGCACATACGACAGCGGAGAGCAGGTCACCGGTGCCAGAATAGCTTCCACCGTGAATTCCAGAGGAAATGACGCTTATCTGGTCGTTCTCGAGAACCAGATTGTAATATTTTACGGTATCATCAGAAGGAGCCTGATAAAGAATACCGGTGACGATGATCGTCTGGATCTGCGTTTTTTTCGTTTCTTTCAAAGGAGCGGCAATCCGGGCAATCCGGTCCAGATAATCCGGTTCGTCCTTATACTTGGTAAGCCCCGCAAAATCAGAGTGTGTTAAAAGACACAGCTCGGTAAGATTTGGCGTGATCACATCGGCATGGGATACAAGCTTCTGCATCTGCTGTTGGAGTCTGGGAGTGAAAATGTCATATTTGACACCGGAATCTCCCATGACCGGATCGACAAAGAGCAGAGTGGAAGGGGTTCTGAACTTCTCACAGAAATTCAGGATTTTTTCCGCCTGATCTGCGCTGCCGAGATATCCGGTACTGATCGCATCCAGGGTAAGACCACGTTTTTGCCATTCTTCTGTGTAATGATCAATCTTGTCGGTAAAGTCCGTACAGTAATAGCTGTCGTAGCCGGTCTGATTGGTTAAAACTGCCGTTGGCAGAGGACAGGCCTGCACACCCATGACGGAAAGAACCGGGATCGCAGCTGTCAGAGAGCATTTACCAAGACCGGACAGATCATTGATAACAGCGACTCGTTTTATCATTGAAGTATCCTTTCCGAAATACAAAGTGAAAAATTCTTGCATTTCTTATGTGTTTTATATAGAATAAAATAAAAGTGTCATTTGTAAAATATACAAAAAGAAATATTTTTTAGAGGTCAGTTATGAGAGTGGAATTACAGAATGAGGAACACTGCCGGTATCTGAGAGTGTATCATTATTACAGGAATCTGATTCTATCCGGGCAGATGAAGTCAGAGACAAAGCTTCCATCGATCCGTAAAGGTGCAAGCGAGCTGCAGATGAGCCGGACGACGATGGAGAATGCGTATATGCTTCTGGCAGCAGAAGGTTATATTGTGTCCAGACCGCAGAGTGGATATTATGTGACGGATATTGCCGAGAAGCAGGAAGAGGGCAGAAAGATTGCAAGCCGGCATGTAAGGAAGCAGGAGAATCCGGTTGTCTATGATTTTGCAACATCAAATGTAGATAAAGAGAGTTTCCGGTTTGAATTATGGCGGAGATATATGAAGAGCGCAATGCGTCAGGATGAGAGACTGCTTTCTTATGGAGAACCGCAGGGGGAACAGGAATTCAGGGAAGTACTGTCTGAATATATTCAGAAGACCAGAAGTGTGATCTGCAGCCCGGATCAGATCGTGATCGGTGCCGGTATACAGAGTCTTCTGCATATTCTGTGCCCACTGAATCATAAAAAGAGAACCGTATTTTTCAGGGACAGTGAGTTTGTACAGGGAATGACGGTTTTTGAAGATCATAACTACCGGATTGCAGGAAGTGCGGAAGAAGAGATTGGAATGTATTACGTGTCACCATCACAGATGACAAGATTTGGTGGGGTGATGCCGATCCAGGAAAGACTGGAACTGGTCGGACGCGCCGAGAAAGAGCATTTTCTGATCATTGAAGATGACTATAACAGTGAGTTCAAATAT
Organism: Coprococcus sp. AM100_B19A; assembly: GCF_027662015.1. NCBI lineage: Bacteria > Bacillati > Bacillota > Clostridia > Lachnospirales > Lachnospiraceae > Coprococcus > Coprococcus sp. AM100_B19A. The sequence continues at coordinate 16,537 of NZ_JAQDKN010000009.1, read as the reverse complement.
TTTCAGAAACCGGTTCCGTCCCTGCAGGGACTTTCGGGAGGAAGGAATGTCATTTATCTGGGAACATTTTCCAAAATGCTGCTTCCGTCTATCAGGATCAGTTATATGATACTGCCGCCGGAACTGATGGAAACTTACGAAAAAAGAAAAAATAATTACAATCAGACTGCATCCAAGGCCGAGCAGATCGCACTGACACAGTTTATCCGTGACGGACATCTGGCGAGTCAGGTCCGTAAATCCAGGAAGATCCATCTGGCAAAGGCAGAAAAGCTTGCGGACAGTGCAAAAAAGATTTTAGGAAAAGATGTGGATGTACAGGTTGGTGCTGCAGGATTTATGGTACAGTTGACCTTTGCGGAGGACTGCGCTGCAGAAAAGATTGCAGAAAAAGCAAAAAAGAAAGGAATGACATTTCTTGAAGTGGAGAAGAACAGGATGTTACTCACCTGTGCAGGTGTTTCTGCTGAAAAGTATGAGGATGCTATGAAACTGCTCAGAGAATGTACAGAGAAGGGGATGAATTAGATGGAATTTTCACATGAACTGGTCCTGCCGAATGAAGATCTTCCATTCCGGATGTTTTTATTTGAAGGAAAAGACGGAAATTATGTCAGGGAAAAGCACTGGCACCGGTCGATCGAGATGTTTGTTGTACTGGAAGGAAAGCTGGATTTTTATATCAATGAAGAAGATATCCATTTAGATGAAAAATCATTTGTGATCGTGAATTCTAATGAGCTGCATTCGATTTCGGCACCGTTTCCGAATAAGACGATCGTACTGCAGATGCCACTTCAGACATTTGAACGGTATTATACGGATGAGCAGTTTATCTGTTTTACCCACAGCGAACGCGTACAGGATGAACAACTGGTTGAACTGGTTGAAAAGATGTATGTGACGTATCAGAAGAAGAAAACAGGGTATGAATTAAAGGTACAGAGTTATTTTTATATGCTGGTCTATCTGATGGTGACAAAATACAGGAAGGTTGATGTCAGTGCGGAGATCGTGCGGGATCACAAGAACAGGAACCGACTTTCTACGATCACGAATTATATCAAGGATAATTATCAGAAAGATCTCTCGCTGGAAGGGCTGGCACAGGTTTTCGGGTATTCGCCGACCTATCTGTCACGGATGTTTCGCAAATATGCAGAAATCAACTATAAAGAATATATTCAGGGAATCCGTCTGGAATATGCCTACCGGGAACTGATAAGCAGTGATACGATGGTTGAGGAAATTGCAGAACATAGTGGATTTGCGGACGGAAGAGCATTTGCCAAAGCATTCCGGAAAAAATATGGAGTAAGACCAAGTGATTTCCGTAAAATGAGAAAGCAGGAATCGGAAGATGAAAAGTTATAAAGAAAACTGGAAGAAGATATACCAGGGAGCCAAAGATGCCGGGAAAGGAGACCAGATCCTGATCGAGAATTTTGGTGAGACACTGTCGGGTGAATATTCGACAGAAGAATTGATGGAAATGGCAATTGCGGACAGGGTAGATGGGATTATTGTACAGGTGAGTGATGAAGAAGCGGTTTCCGCACAGATTGACAAGGCAGAAGAACAGAATATTCCGGTGATCACGATCCGCAGTGATGCGCCGGCCAGTAAAAGGGTATCAAGTGTACTTTATCGCTTATGCAAACATGGGACTTCTTGCAGCCGTTATCTTTGATGTAGAATCTAAGAAACGTGCTAAATAATAAAAAATAGCATAAGGACAAGAAAGTGCAGTTAACAGGCTAAGTTTTCGGTAGCGGATACCGACTTAGCCTGTTAGAATATAAGACAGAAAGAAGGTAGAAGAAATGAAAATCAAAAAAGTAACAGATCCAGAATTCAGCAGATACGGACGTGTGATCGATGGGTATGATTTTTCAAAGCTGATCAAGGCAATGGAACACACCCCTCTTCCGGAGGATGTCATCTACGAACCATCTATTGAAGAACTGGAAGCAACGAATGTTGCAATCGATCTGAAGATGAGAGTTTACGGAGAACTTCCGATCCAGATCGGATACTGCAACGGACATAACAGCAAACTGAACGCACTGGAATATCACAGAAGTTCAGAAGTAAATGTCGCAGTGACAGATATCATTCTGCTTCTGGGGGCAGAGCAGGATATCGAACCGGATTTTACATATGACACATCAAAAGTAGAAGCATTCCTTGTCCCGGCAGGAATTGGAATCGAAGTGTACGGAACAACCCTTCACTATGCACCTTGCGGAGTAGATGGAAATGGATTTAAGGCAGTAGTAGTTCTTCCAAAGGGAACCAATACAGATCTGATGACCTGCCATACCAAATCATTTGATGACAAGCTTCTTACCGCAAAGAACAAATGGCTGATTGCACATGAAGAAGCAGGAATCGAAGGCGCTGTGTGCGGACTTAAAGGTGAGAATATCGACATCGCAAAATAGAACAGACAGATTCATATTTTAGGAGGAAAAAACAATGAATAACATGCCAGAACTGAAAATCGGAGTTGTTGCAGTAAGCCGTGACTGCTTCCCGGAAAGCCTTTCTGTATCAAGAAGAGAAGCACTTATGAAAGCTTACAAAGAAAAATACGGAGAAGAACATATTTACGAATGTCCGATCTGTATCGTAGAAAGTGAAATCCATATGGTACAGGCTCTGAAAGATATCAAGAAAGCCGGATGTAATGCACTGGTTGTATATCTTGGAAACTTCGGACCGGAAATCTCAGAGACTCTGCTTGCAAAACACTTTGATGGACCAAAGATGTTCGTTGCAGCAGCAGAAGAAAGCGGCAACAACCTGATCCAGGGACGTGGAGATGCATATTGCGGTATGTTAAATGCAAGCTACAACTTAAAGCTTCGTAATATTAAAGCATATATTCCGGAATATCCGGTTGGAACAGCAGAAGAATGCGCAGATATGATCCATGAATTTGAACCGATCGCAAGAGCAATCATCGGACTTAACAATTTGAAGATTATCAGCTTTGGACCAAGACCGCTGAATTTCCTTGCATGTAATGCACCGATCAAACAACTTTACAATATCGGCGTAGAGATTGAAGAAAACTCAGAACTTGACCTGTTTGAAGCATTTAACAAACATGCCGGAGATGAAAGAATTCCGGCAATTGTAAAAGAGATGGAAGAAGAACTTGGAGCCGGTAACAAGAAACCGGAAATCCTTTCAAAACTTGCTCAGTATGAACTGACACTTAAAGACTGGGTAGAAGAACACAGAGGATACCGCAAATATGTTGCAATCGCCGGAAAATGCTGGCCTGCATTCCAGACACAGTTCGGATTTGTACCATGCTATGTCAACAGCCGTCTGACAGCACAGGGAATTCCGGTATCCTGCGAAGTGGATATCTATGGAGCACTCAGCGAATTCATTGGAACAGTTGTAAGTGAAGACACTGTAACACTCCTTGATATTAACAACTCTGTACCGGCCGACCTTTATGAAGAAGACATTAAGGGCAAATTCGATTACACACTGAAAGATACATTCATGGGATTCCACTGTGGAAATACTGCATCATCCAAACTTTCATTCTGCGAAATGAAATACCAGATGATCATGGCAAGATCTCTTCCGATTGAAGTAACACAGGGAACACTTGAAGGAGACATCAAACCTGGAGATATCACATTCTTCCGTCTGCAGAGCACATCAGACAATGTACTGAGAGCTTACATTGCACACGGTGAAGTCCTTCCGGTAGCAACACGTTCCTTCGGAGCAATCGGAATCTTCGCAATTCCGGAAATGGGCAGATTCTATCGTCATGTACTGATCGAAAAGAACTTCCCGCATCACGGAGCCGTAGCATTCGGACATTACGGAAAAGCACTTTACGAAGTATTCAAATACATCGGAGTACCGGTAGACGAAATCGGCTACAACCAGCCAAAAGGTGTACGTTACCCAACAGAAAATCCTTGGGGCTAATTAAAACTATACACAATCATATAAGGGGCGGCTGAATGAACCCGCCCCTTTATAGTACAAAGAAACACGAATTAAAAACAGGATTTATGTTTCAAGCAGGCGGTTCAATGTCTTGAGGACCAGATTATAGAAAATAAATATGGCAGATTCCATTTGAGGCAATGAAGATGAGACTCAGAAATTGTGGAAGCCATTGCGGACACAATTTCCGCCCTAAGAGGCTCATCGGAATGCTTTGCCGATTGGAAGATGCAATATTTATTTTCTATAATCTGGTCACAATCCCTCGAATCCGTCAGGTTGATATAAAAACCCTAACAAGGAGGAACATTATGCTCTATATAGGCGTAGACCTTGGAACATCCGCAGTAAAACTTCTGTTAATGGATGAAAAAGGCGACATCAAAAAAATTGTTTCAAAAGAATACCCATTATACTTCCCACATCCGGGCTGGTCAGAACAGCATCCGGAAGACTGGTTTACCCAGTCCGTAGAAGGCATCAAAGAACTGACTTCTGAGTGTGATAAGAGCCAGGTTGCAGGAATCAGCTTTGGTGGACAGATGCACGGACTGGTCATTCTGGATAAAGACGACCAGGTCATCCGCCCGGCAATTCTCTGGAATGATGGACGTACCACAGAAGAGACGGATTATCTGAATAACGAGATCGGAAAAGAAACGCTTTCTAAATACACAGCAAACATTGCATTTACTGGATTTACCGCACCGAAGATCCTGTGGGTAAAGAAAAATGAGCCGGAGAATTTTGCAAAGATCACAAAAATCATGCTTCCAAAAGATTATCTGGCATACTGCCTGTCAGGAAGCTTCTGCTCTGATTATTCGGATGCATCCGGCATGCTTCTGATGGATGTAGAACACAAATGCTGGTCCAAAGAAATGATGGACATCTGCGGCGTAACAGAAGAACAGCTTCCGAAGCTTTATGAAAGTTACGAAGTCGTAGGAAGTCTGAAGCCGGAAGTAGCAGCAGAACTCGGACTTTCTGAAAATGTAAAAATTATTGCAGGAGCAGGCGATAATGCAGCTGCAGCTGTCGGAACAGGAACAGTTGGTGACGGAAGATGTAACATTTCCCTTGGAACATCCGGAACCATCTTTATTTCCAGTGCAAACTTCGGCGTAGATAAGAACAATGCTCTGCATTCTTTTGCACATGCAGACGGTCATTATCATCTGATGGGATGCATGTTAAGTGCTGCATCCTGCAATAAATGGTGGGCAGAAGAGATTCTTCACACGGATGATTTTGCTGCAGAGCAGAAAGATATTACAAAGCTAGGTGAGAACCATGTGTTCTATCTTCCATATCTGATGGGAGAGCGTTCACCGCACAATGATCCATATGCAAGAGCTACCTTTACCGGTATGACGATGGATACCACAAGAGCAGATATGATGCAGGCAGTATTGGAAGGAGTTGTATTTGCACTCCGTGATTCCCTTGAAGTTGCAAAAAGCCTTGGAATCAAGATTGAACGTACCAAGATCTGCGGTGGTGGAGCAAAGAGTCCTCTTTGGAGAAAGATGATCGCCAATATCATGAACCTGAAAGTGGATATCATCGAGAGCGAAGAAGGACCGGCACTTGGAGGTGCAATCCTTGCAGCAGTCGGATGCGGCGAATACGAAAGCGTAGAAGCAGCAGCTGACAAGCTGGTTAAGATTGTAGATACCGTAGAACCGGAAGCAGAACTGGTTGAAAAATACGAAAAGAGATACCAGGAGTTCCGTCAGATTTATCCGGCACTCAAACCGGTATTTCCGCATATTCAGTAATTGAATATAAGATTTTTATGGCGTCAGTCACATTGAATCTTCTTCTTTGCAGTCCCCGTTGACAGTGAAAGTTAAAACCCGTATAATGAATTATAAGATTGACATGATGTGGAGGGCTTAATTCTATGATTATTGCAAAGAATGATGAAGATAAAAGAAGCCGTGTGTGGAACTATGTGACAGGAATTACGACCGTTCTGATCATTATCGTGGCTGGATATTTCATTTACCAGGGATTTTTCGGAAATCCGCTGGAAGGAAAGTGGAAGCATGATGAGAGTGATATGATACTGGAAGTAGATGACCATAATGAAGCAGAGCTTGACTGGAAGAACCTGATCGATGGTAAGGATGTGGATGTGGAACTTGGATATACACTGGATATCAAGGCAAAGCAGATTACATTTACTGTGAAGCAGGAAGAGCTGGATGAGACAGCGAAAGAACTTGGTGATAATGTAACTGCATCGGAAGTAGAGCAGGCGATCAATTCTGTACTCACTACATTCAATTACAGTGTGGACGGAACCGAGCTTACACTTACCGAGTGGGATTATGGGGACCAGATAATTTTTGAAAAAGCAGACAAATAAAGAGAACCCTCTCTCTGTGGGCACGAAAGTCCGCAGGCAGAGGGTTTTGTGTGAGAACAGGAGGTTAAAAGCAGATGACAAGGAAGGAGACAAAAGTAATAAATATCGGAGGAAGAAAGATCGGTGGAGGCAATCCGGTAGCGATCCAGTCCATGACAAATACAAAGACAGAGGACGTGGAATCTACAGTTGCACAGATTCTTGCTCTGGAAAAGGCAGGATGCGAGATTATCCGCTGTGCAGTTCCGAATATGGAAGCAGCACAGGCTTTACAAGAGATTAAGAAACAAATCCATATTCCACTGGTTGCAGATATACATTTTGATTATCGTCTTGCGATCGCTGCAATTGAAAACGGTGCAGATAAAATCCGTATCAATCCGGGGAATATCGGAAGTGAGGACAGAGTCCGTGCGGTTGTGGAGAAAGCAAAAGAATACGAGATTCCGATCCGTGTCGGGGTGAACAGTGGTTCGCTGGAGAAGAACCTTCTGGAAAAATATGGTGGCGTGACTGCAGAGGGAATCGTGGAAAGTGCACTTGACAAGGTACACATGATCGAGAACATGGGATATGACAATCTGGTGGTCAGTATTAAGTCTTCAGATGTCATGATGTGTGTAAAAGCGCATGAGCTGATCGCAAAGAAATGCCCGTATCCGTTGCATGTGGGAATCACCGAGTCCGGGACGCTGCTTTCAGGCAATATTAAATCTTCAGTAGGACTTGGAATCATCCTTTATCAGGGAATCGGAGATACGATTCGTGTATCGCTGACAGGGGATCCATTAGAAGAGATCAAGAGTGCAAAACTGATCCTGAAAGCACTGGGACTTAGAAAAGGAGGAATTGAAGTTGTATCCTGCCCGACCTGTGGACGTACCAAGATTGATCTGATCGGACTTGCCAATAAAGTAGAGACGATGGTTGCTGAATATCCACTTGATATCAAGGTTGCAGTGATGGGATGCGTGGTAAATGGTCCTGGAGAAGCAAGAGAGGCTGATCTTGGAATCGCAGGGGGAATTGGGGAAGGACTTCTGATCAAAAAAGGAGAGATCATCCGCAAGGTAAAAGAGGATGAACTTTTAGATGCACTTCGTAATGAACTGGAACATTGGGGCGAATAGAAGATGACAAAGCTATTTTTTGATGTGTTTCCAACATTGAATATCGATAACGACAGCCATATGCTGTTTGAAAAGGTGGAGGTGACGAAAATCACCTCCACTTCAGCCAGAAATCATATCAAGGTTTATATTTACAGTACCCATCTGATCCCGAAGAAAACGGTATGTTATGTGGAGAACCAGATTGAGGAACAGCTGTTTTCGCAGGGAAATATTCCGGTGACGATCATCGAGGAATACCGGCTTTCCGAGCAGTATACGCCGGAGAACCTGATGCATGCCTACAAGGAGAGTATTCTTTTTGAGCTGGAGCAGAAAAGTGTGCTGGAGAAAAATATGTTCCAGAAGGCAAAGTGCCGCTTCGAAGGGGAGCGTACTATGTGTCTGACTATGGCGGACACGATTGTTGCAGAGGGAAAGACCAGCGAGATCACCAGCTATCTGAAGGATGTCTTTGAGAACCGTTTCCACGTGCCGGTGGATGTAGAAATTGATTATGAAGAAGTAGGAGAGAGCAAATACAAGAAATTCAATGAAATGCAGCTTCAGCAGGAAGTAGATGCGATCAGGGAAAGGAATCAGAAGCTGCAGGCACAGCATGCCACGGAAGAGGCGGCAAAAGCAAAAGAAACGGAAGGCATATCAAAGAAGAAAGCGGAAAAAGCAGAAGATGCCGCTAAAGAAGCAGATGCATCAAGTACGCAGAATAAACAGGAACAGAAGAAACCGGAGACTCCGAAAAAGCAGGAATTTGCAGGAAAGTCCAGTGGGTTCAAAAGTGGCAAGGGAAGCTTTGTGCGTCGGGATTATCCGCTCAAGCGCTCCGATGACCCGAACGTAATCTATGGACGGGACTTTGACGATATGCCGATCGAGCTGAAGACAGTTACCGGAGAGATGGGTGAGATTACTTTCCGGGGACAGGTGATCAGCTTTGATACCCGTGAGATCCGGAACGAAAAGACAATCGTCATGTTTGCCGTGACCGACTTTACCGACACGATCATGGTCAAGATGTTTACCCGCAATGACCAGCTCCCGGATCTGCTTGCGGAGATTAAAAAAGGTGTATTTCTGAAAATCAAAGGAGTTACGACGATTGATAAATTTGATGGAGAGCTGACCATTGGTTCTGTAACCGGAATCCGCAAAACTTCGGATTTCCGTGTAACAAGAAAAGACAAGTATCCGGAAAAACGCGTGGAGCTTCACTGCCATACCAAGATGAGCGATATGGATGGTGTTTCTGAGGCAAAAGATCTGGTAAAGCGAGCACATGACTGGGGGCACCCGGCGATTGCGATCACCGATCATGGTGTGGTGCAGGGGTTTACCGATGCCAATCATGTGATCGAGGATCTGGATAAAGATGATCCATTTAAAGTTATTTATGGAGTGGAAGGATATCTGGTAGATGATCTGACTAAGATCGCAGAGAACGAAAAGGGACAGGATCTGGAAGGCACTTACGTGGTATTCGATATCGAGACAACCGGTTTTTCCGCTGTGACTGACCGGATCATCGAGATTGGCGCGGTAAAAGTGGAAGACGGGAAGATCACAGATAAGTTCAGTACCTTTGTCAATCCGAAACGTCCGATCCCGTTCCGTATCACGGAACTTACCGGCATCACCGATGAGATGGTCATCGATTCGCCGGATATTGAGACGATCTTGCCGCAGTTTATAAAATTTATTGGCGATGCGGTTCTGGTGGCGCATAATGCTTCTTTTGATGTGGGATTTATCGAGCAGAACTGCAAAAGGCAGAAGATTGAGGCTGATTTTACTTATGTAGATACCGTTGCACTTGCCCGTGTTCTTCTTCCGGCACTGAACCGTTTCAAGCTGGATACCGTTGCAAAAGCTTTAAATATTTCCCTGGAGAATCATCACCGCGCAGTTGATGATGCAGGCTGCACGGCAGAAATCTTTGTGAAATTTGTGCAGATGCTCAAAGAACGGGAACTGACAACGCTTGCAAAAGTTAATGAATTTGGGAATCTGAACCCGGATTCTATTAAAAAGCTTCCGACTTATCATGTCATTATTCTTGCAAGAAATGACATTGGTCGTGTGAATTTGTATCAGCTTGTTTCTGCATCCCATCTGGTTTACTATAATCGCAGACCCCGTATCCCGAAAAGTGTGCTAAATGAGCACCGGGAAGGTCTGATCGTGGGAAGTGCCTGCGAAGCCGGAGAGCTTTACCGTGCACTTCTGGATGGAAAGCCGGATGAAACGATCGCGAAGATCGTGGATTTTTATGACTATCTGGAAATCCAGCCGCTTGGAAACAATGCATTTATGGTAGAGAGTGACAAAGTAACTTCGGTCAATTCTATGGAAGATATCATGGATCTGAACCGGAAGATCGTGCATCTTGGGGAGCAGTTCCACAAACCGGTCGTGGGAACCTGTGACGTACATTTCATGGATCCGGAAGATGAGGTATACCGTCGGATCATCATGGCAGGAAAAGGATTTGGAGATGCCGATAAGCAGGCACCACTATACCTTCGTACAACGGAGGAAATGCTGGATGAATTTGCCTACCTTGGTTCGGAAAAAGCGTATGAAGTTGTGATCAGGAACACCAATCTGATCGCGGATATGATCGAGAAGATTTCTCCGGTCCGCCCGGATAAGTGTCCTCCGGTTATTGAGAATTCCGACCAGATGCTGCGAGATATCTGTTATAATAAAGCCCATTCTATGTACGGGGATCCCCTTCCGGAGATCGTACATGAACGACTGGAAAGAGAACTGAATTCCATCATTTCCAATGGATTTGCGGTTATGTATATCATTGCGCAGAAGCTGGTATGGAAATCCAACGAGGATGGTTACCTGGTAGGATCCCGTGGTTCGGTAGGATCTTCATTCGTTGCAACTATGGCAGGAATTACGGAGGTCAATCCTCTGGTTCCACATTACTATTGCAGCAATTGCCACTATAGTGATTTTGATTCGGAAGAAGTGAAAAAATATGTGGGTGGCTGTGGACACGATATGCCGGATAAGAACTGTCCGGTCTGTGGACAGAAGCTGGTCAAAGACGGATTTGATATTCCATTTGAGACTTTCCTTGGATTCAAGGGAAACAAAGAGCCGGATATCGACCTGAACTTCTCCGGAGATTACCAGAGTAAAGCGCATAAGTATACGGAGGTTATTTTCGGAAAAGGTCAGACCTTCCGTGCCGGAACCATTGCCGCACTTGCAGAAAAGACGGCTTATGGATATGTGAAGAATTATTATGAGGAGCGTGGTGACCGTAAGCGAAACTGCGAGATCGATCGTATCGTAGCTGGCTGTACCGGAATCCGCCGAAGTACCGGACAGCATCCGGGGGGAATTGTGGTTCTTCCGCATGGAGAGGACATTAACTCTTTCACTCCAATCCAGCATCCGGCAAATGATATGACGACCGATATTATCACCACTCATTTTGATTATCATTCCATCGACCACAACCTTTTGAAACTGGATATTCTCGGACACGATGATCCGACCATGATCAAAACGCTGGAAGAGCTGATCAATTCCGATGCGATGGACAATAAATACGATGGAGTGAATAATGTATTTAAAGCGACTGATATTCCATTGGATGATCCAGGTGTAATGGGACTTTTTGCAGGAACAGAGGTGCTCGGTATCACACCGGAGGACATCGACGGATGTCCGCTTGGTTGTCTGGGAGTCCCGGAGTTTGGTACAGATTTTGTTATCCAGATGGTAATTGATACCAAGCCAAAGACGCTTTCGGACCTGATCCGTATTTCAGGTCTGTCTCATGGAACAGATGTGTGGCTGAACAATGCACAGACCCTGATTGAAGAAGGAAAGGCAACCATTTCCACGGCAATCTGTACCCGTGATGATATCATGACTTATCTGATCAACAAAGGTGTTGAAAGTGAAGAATCCTTCACAATCATGGAACGTGTGCGTAAAGGAACCGTCGCAAAAGGAAAATGTAAAGAGTGGTCACAGTTTAAAAAAGATATGCTGGAGCATGACGTGCCGGAATGGTATATCTGGTCCTGTGAGCGGATCAAATACATGTTCCCGAAAGCCCATGCTGCAGCTTATGTCATGATGGCATACCGGATTGCCTACTGCAAGATCAATTATCCGCTTGCCTATTATGCGGCATACTTCGGAATCCGTGCATCTGCATTTTCTTACGAACTGATGGGACAGGGAAAAGAAAAACTTCTCTACCATATGAAAGAATATAAAAGAAGAGCAGAACTCAATCAGCTCAGTAAAAAAGATCAGGATACCTTAAAAGATATGAAAAATGTACTGGAAATGTATGCCAGAGGATTTGATTTTTTACCGATCGATATCTACAAATCCAAAGCATCCAAGTTCCAGATCGTCGGCGATAAGCTCCTTCCACCGTTCAACACCATTGACGGCATGGGCGATAAAGCCGCCGAGGCTATGGAAATTGCCGCTAAAGACGGACCATACCTCTCTAAAGACGATTTCCGTCAGAGAACAAAAGTCAGCAAGACATTGGTTGACTTGATGGCAGATATGGGTTTGCTGGGCGACCTCCCGGAGACCAATCAGTTATCCCTGTTTGATTTTGCCTAAATAAAAAGTCAAAGTACTTAAAGATAAGTTATCATTCGATATAACTTAAAAAAGTGCTTTGGCTTTTTTGCATATAAGAGAAAAGTATAAATTTGCATTTGGTTAGGTTAAACAAAGCCTTTTGCTGCATTTTGCCAGTAACGTAGAAGCCAGAGTTCCGTTCCGACTATATCCATTTCCAATTCCGTTGAGTGCAATGGAGATGAAACACAAGTCGGAACTTTGGCACCACCGATTCCACACCCATAAAAATGCACAAAATCATCCCTATTTTTTTGGTAGTTATTTATGGCTGAAAATGATTGACTTTGACTGAAAAAGGCGATATATTAAAACTAAAGATGAATGAAAAAGAAAATAAATGATTGAAAATGACTGAAACATAAAATACAATTGAATAAATCAGTCATAACCAGTCGAAATGGAGGTGAGATAAGTGCTTGCAGAAGAAAGATTCAGTGAAATTCTGAAATTAGTGAATGAACACAAGACAATCACTGTTCAGGAACTGACCGAGCTTCTGGATATGTCAGAGTCAACGATACGAAGAGATCTGACAACACTTCATAAAAAAGGAAAGCTGATCAAGGTACATGGTGGTGCAACCGCAGTCAATATGGCGCAGTACACCAGAGATGAATCTGTTGCAGTCAGACAGGATCTGAACATTGATGAAAAGGTGCAGATCGGAAAGTATGCATCATCTCTGATTGAAAAAGATGATTTCGTCTATATCGATGCAGGGACAACCACTGATTTCCTGATTGATTTCCTGACAGAGCAGGACGCTGTGTATGTGACAAACGGAATCATGCATGCGAAGAAGCTGACACAGAAAGGTTGTATAGTTTATCTGATCGGTGGGGAATTAAAAGAAGCAACGCTGGCACTGGTCGGAGAGGAAGCAATGAAAACCCTGGGAAGATACCATTTCACAAAAGGATTCTTCGGAACCAATGGGATTCATATAGAGAGTGGATGCACCACACCGGATATCCGGGAGGCTGCGATCAAAGAGATGGCGATCTTAAGAAGCGCAAAGGCTTACATCCTTGCAGATTCAACCAAATTCGGTCAGGTAGCACCGGTAACATTTTCAGAACTGGATGCAGTGGACATCATTACAACAAAGCTTAAGGATGCTACATTTAACAAATATAAAAATATTGTGGAGGTTGCAAAATAATGATTTACACAGTGACATTTAACCCGTCTTTGGACTATGTGGTACAGGCAGATCAGCTGATCCCGGGAGAGATCAACCGGACAACAAGCGAACATATTTATCCGGGAGGAAAAGGAAACAACGTATCTGTGATCCTTTCCAATCTGGGACTTAAGAGCAAAGCGCTTGGATTCAAGGCAGGATTTACCGGAGATGTACTGGAAAAGATGCTGGAAGAGTTCGGATGTGAGACAGATTTTATCCCGTTAAAAGAAGGTAATAGCCGAATCAATGTAAAGATCAATGCAGGAACTGAGACTGAGATCAACGGACAGGGACCGGTTATCACAGAAGAAGCAATTCAGGCATTATATGAAAAGTTGGATAAGCTGGAAGAAGGCGATGTACTGATCCTTGCAGGAAGTATTCCGAATACTCTGCCGGAAGATATTTATGAGAGAATCCTGGAGAGACTTTCCGGAAAAGAAATTCGTTTTGTAGTGGATGCAACCAAGGATCTTCTTTTAAAAGTTATGAAATATCATCCGTTTCTGATCAAACCGAACAACCATGAGTTAGGTGAGATGTTTAACGTAGAACTGAAGAGAAAAGAAGACATCATCATTTATGCGAAGAAGTTACAGGCACTTGGAGCACAGCATGTACTGGTATCCATGGCAGGTGACGGAGCGATCCTTGTGACAAAGGATGGAAAAGTCTATGAGACCATGCCTCCGAAAGGAAAGGTTGTCAATTCTGTTGGCGCAGGTGATTCTATGGTGGCAGGATTTATTACCGGATATCTGAATACAAAAGATATGGAAAAAGCATTCCGCCTGGGTGTGGCGGCAGGAAGCGCTTCGGCATTCTGTTCGTGGCTCGCTACAAGAGATGAGATTGTTGCACTTCTTGGAGAACCGGCAGAAGTGTACCATATATAAAAGCAAATGGGAGGAATGACAAGATGAAGATTACAGACTTACTCAAAAAGCAAAGTATTTGCCTCGATGGCAAGGCAGACTCCAAAGCGCAGGTCATCCGTGAAATGGTCGATCTGATGGCAGAAGGCGGGAACATCAATGACATTGACACCTATCGTGAAACCGTCTTTAAACGAGAAGAAGAAGGAACTACAGGAATTGGTGAAGGCATTGCAATCCCGCATGGCAAGACTGAAGCGGTAAGCGCACCGGGACTTGCAGCCATGGTACTTCCGGAGGGTGTAGATTACGATTCTCTGGACGGAGAACCGGCATACCTTATTTTCCTGATCGCAGCACCGAATACAGAGGACAATGTACATCTGGAAGTACTCAGTCGTCTGTCCATGCTTCTGATGGATGAGGATTTCAGAAACAAGCTGCTTCATGCAAAGGATGTTGATGAATTTCTTGCTTATGTTGATGCAGCCGAGAAAGAAAAATTCCCGGAAGAAGCAGAAGAAAAAGCAGAAGCTCCGGCGGATGCATCTGCAAAACCGTATCAGATCCTCGCAGTTACCGCATGCCCGACCGGTATCGCCCATACTTACATGGCGGCGGAAGGTCTGGAAAAGAAAGCGAAAGAAATGGGAGTTACCATCAAGGTAGAAACAAACGGATCTGGTGGTGCCAAGAACGTACTAACACCGGAAGAAATCGCTGCCTGTGACTGTATCATCATTGCAGCCGACAAGGATGTCGCAATGGCAAGATTTGATGGCAAGCCGCTGATCAGTACAAAGGTATCTGACGGAATCAACAAAGCACAGGAGCTGATTGAACGTGCCTTGAGTGGAAATGCTCCAGTTTATCACAGCAAGGGTGGAGCAACAGAAGAGGGTGGTGCGTCATCTGACGGAGATACCATCGGACGCAAGATTTATAAGAGTCTGATGAATGGAGTATCCCATATGCTTCCGTTCGTAATCGGCGGTGGAATCCTGATCGCACTTTCTTTTCTGGTTGACGGTGCAAATGCAGGTACAGCAGCATTTGGTAGTGGAACTCCACTTGCAAAATTCTTCAACACCGTTGGAAATACAGCGTTTGGGATGATGTTCCCGATCCTTGCCGGTTATATTGCAATGGCAATTGGTGACAGACCGGCATTGATGCCTGGTATTGTAGGCGGACTTCTTGCAAAAGCCGGAACTTCTGTATTCCTTGCAGAAGACGCATGGATTTCATCCGGATTCTTCGGTGCACTGATCGCCGGATTTGCAGCAGGATACCTGATGATCGGATTGAAGAAATTGTTTGACAAGCTTCCGAAAACTCTGGAAGGGACAAAACCGGTTCTTCTGTATCCATTCTTTGGGATTCTGATCATGGCAGCATTTATGATCTTTATCGTAAACCCACCGGTTGGAGCATTTAACACCTGGCTGAATAATGTCCTTTCCGGAATGGGAGAATCCAGCAAGATGCTTCTGGGAGCGGTTCTTGCAGGTATGATGTCCATTGATTTTGGCGGACCGTTCAACAAAGCGGCATATGTATTTGGAACGGCATCCATCGCAAGTGGACAGTTTGATATTATGGCATCTGTTATGATCGGAGGTATGGTTCCACCGATCGCAATCGCACTTGCCACCACATTTTTTAAAAACCGTTTCACAAAGGGTGAACAGCAGACAAGTATCACAAACTACATCATGGGACTTTCTTTTATCACAGAAGGAGCCATTCCATTTGCAGCATCTGATCCGCTTCGAATCATTCCGCCATGTATAGTTGGTTCTGCAATAGCAGGCGCATTATCCATGATGTTTGGATGCGGATCAAGAGCTCCGCATGGAGGAATTTTTGTCATCGGAATTATTGACAATCCATTGATGTTTTTGATAGCATTGGTTGTAGGAGCTGTCGTAGCAATGGCGGGAATTGTATTACTCAAAAAGCCATTGAAAGCAGAGTAGTAACTTATTAATTTTCTAAATATTTTTTAAAGAACAGGAGTGTTGAATCATGAAAGAATTTAAGTATGTAGTAACAGATGCACAGGGAATCCACGCAAGACCGGCAGGAATTCTGGTAAAAGCAATTGCGAAAAAAACTTCAGATATC
>NZ_JAQDKN010000009.1:0-216 GCF_027662015.1 Coprococcus sp. AM100_B19A | reverse complement strand
ATCGCGGAAATCCAGAAAGTATTAGAGGAGAATCTGTAGGATTATGATTACACTAAGTGGTAAAAGTGTTTTTGGTGGCGTAGCCATCGGGAAGATTGCTTTCTATAAAAGACAGGAAAAGCAGGTAAGACGGTATCGTGTAGAGGATACCGAAGTAGAGGTGGCACGTTTTGAGGATGCCCAGGAGACTGCGATCGCACAGCTCGGTGAGTTGTA
>NZ_JAQDKN010000008.1:0-145135 GCF_027662015.1 Coprococcus sp. AM100_B19A | reverse complement strand
ATGGAGCTGACTGTTACTAATCGGTCGAGGGCATAACCAAGAAGGTAGGACAGGGTAAGAAAGAATGGATGGAGTAAAGATTTAAATTTGTATGTGGTTTTCAGAGTACATAAAAAATGAAAAAAGCACTTGCAAAATATATGTAAAGTGTTTATAATAATAAAAGTAGTCCTCGATAGCTCAGCGGTAGAGCATTCGGCTGTTAACCGAAGGGTCGTTGGTTCGAACCCAACTCGGGGAGTTCTAAAATCTGTCAGCCAATTACTTGCAGATTTTAATTTTGAAAAAATCAATATCTGGCTCCGTGGTCAAGCGGTTAAGACATCGCCCTTTCACGGCGGTAACACGGGTTCGATTCCCGTCGGAGTCATCTGGCGCCATAGCCAAGTGGTAAGGCAAAGGTCTGCAACACCTCTATCACCAGTTCAAATCTGGTTGGCGCCTCTAGGAGAAATCTGGAAACAATTGTTTCCAGATTTTTTGGTATACAAATATAATATACCATATATAAAAATGCGGTATGTGAAGAATGTGCTTTGTGCTTCCTACATCAAAAAATAACAGAAAATATATTGAAAATCAGCTTTCGGGAGCCATTGAGCAGATGGAAGAATATATCAGAAAGTATCCGATGTTTCTTGTTATGGATTATGTGTAAAACTATAGATTATTATAATAATTAAAATATTGTTTCGTCATCTTGAATATGCTATACTTGAATTATGTTTATAGGGGCAAAGCTGTTGAAAAACTGTGACGCAAAGCCAAAGGGACTAAGGCAGTACGCTATGTCAGCCGGTTGCAATAAGAAGATGCGGATAGGTTAATAGAGTAAGTGAAAAAAGCTATTCGGCTTAAATTTTAGTCACCTGCGTTATACAGGTGACTTTTTTACATAGGAAATTACATTTTCTATGTAGAAAAGCTTCCGGCAGAATGCATAGGAGATGAGGGAAATGAAAAAAGGAAAGAAATGGAAAAAAATTGAAGCATTCTGCATTTTGCTCATTGTGATATTGTTGCTTATTTTTGTCAGAATACTGTATCAGCCGGGTACGGAGTCGGAAAGGGGCGAGTTGTACACCTTCAGCAATGGATGGTATCAGCTGAAGGATGGGAAAAAGACGGAGCTCAAATTGCCGTGTTTTGTTACAGCGGATAAAGATGGGCAGATCATTCTTTACAATGATATGTTATCAGAGGCTGATAAGGGAAAAATCTTGTCGATCCGAGGAATACAGGATCAGCTGGAAGTCTGCATAGGAGACCGGCTTCTCTACCAATATAAGGATAACAGATTTGAAAAAAACAGGCAGATGAAAGGGAAAATATGGGCAGATATTTCTTTGCCGGAGAAAATCGGGCAGGAAGTGTTATCAATCAGCTATGAAACTAAAAAGAATGCCAGACTATATGTGTATGCCCCGATGATCGGAGAGTTTTGTTTTCTTTTTAGGCAGCATCTGCTAGAATCAATTTTTTCGATACTGATGATTTTGGGAATGACTGGTCTCGGTATCGTCTCGGTAATTGTCTTTTTATATACCAGACACAGGCAAATTGTAGAAAAAAGATTTTTAAATGTAGCACTGTTTTTGATTCTATGCAGTTTGTGGTGCATTTTTGATTCAGGGATTTATCAGATGTATGGAAGTCAGAACGCAGCAGGAACACTGATATCCTTTTATGCGTTCATGACGATGCCTGTTCCCATGCTGTTATTTGTACAAAATACAGTGAGTGAAAGTGTAAGATGGATACCGCAGGTCTGGATTTTTCTTCTTTATGCAAATGCTGTTTTACAGGGATTCTTGTATTTTCTGTTTAGGATTCCTTTTATAGACATGTTATTTATCACACATCTTTTATTATTTACGGGAGTTGTGTCTATGATTCTTCTTTTGTGGAAAGAGTATCGGAAAACGCAGGAGAAGGAAGTAAATCTCTGTCTAAAGGCATTTGGTGTATTAGGGATAAGCGGTGTAATCGCACTGGTACTGTACTGGGTATTATCCATTTACTGGTATGAATCTATTTTCCAGTTTGGCATTCTTCTTTATATTGCTGTTTTGTTTTGGGGATTGCTTTGTAAAGTATCCAACAACATTCAGTTTTGCCTGGAACAGGAGGTTTATAGGAGAATGTCCTTGGAAGACCGGATGACAGATATGAAAAACCGGAAATCATTTGAGATGTATCTTGAAGAGATTCAGGAGGGTGCGATTTTACTTGAAAATGTATTATTGCTGTTTGTGAAAATTGCAGAACTGAAGAAGATTAATGATATGTCTGGAAGACAGATGGGTGATGAAACGGTTATCCGAACGGCAAGAAGCATCCAGAGTGCAGAAAGGAGTGTTCTGGAACAGCAGGCAGTAAGTTTTCGTGTTGATGGTGGTGAGTTTGCGATTATCGTAAAAAACCCGCAAAAGACACCGGAAGAATGGGAGCATTTTATAAAAGAAGAGATGGAAGAAGAATGTGGAAACAGACAGCCTGTGCGGCTGAAGTTCGGGTATAGTTATCTGAGAGAAAAGAATGGTAGTCTTCTTTCATTCAGTGACTGGAAACAGCAGGCAGACGATATGCTTTGTTCAAATAAATAAAAACCGGCGGAGGATAAATATGACTTATAATATAGATTTTCTTATTGCGGCAATGGTTATATTGTTGCTGGTTTTATGGTATTTTCTGGGACAGAAAAGAGCAGAGGATCTGAATAATCAGGTATTCCTTTTCTTTGCCGTCATCGGTATTTTAGATGTGGTTGCGGAACTTGCCAGTAATTATTATATTTCTTTTCCAAATAGTAATTGTGAAATTGCTGCAATGCTTGCAACAACGATCTTTTATCTGCTTCAGGCATTGCTGCCGTTTACGGTGATCTGTTATATTCAGACATTACATGATAATAAGATCATTTCGGCAAAAAAGATGTTTTTATCAGGTGTGCCGACATTCATTCTGATGGGGATGATTCTGACAAACCCGTTCACAGAAAAGCTGTTTTATTTTGATATACCGGCAGGCTATATGAAAGGTCCATGGTATATGCTGATGTATTACAGTGCACTTTGTCATATGGCAGCAGCCTTGATCCTTATTGTCATATGGCGGAAAAAACTGGGCTATCAAAAAGTGAAGAGCCTGCTGGAAATCCTGTTGATATCCGGTGCGGGAGTGGTGATCCAGCTTTTATATCATCCGCTTCTTACAACAGGGTTTGGTATGAGTCTGGGAATTCTGGTACTATTTATTACGATCAACAATCCTCATGCAAATATCGATACACTTACCGGATTATACAATCATCTGTATCTGGTCAGAAAAAGCAATGAGCTGATCAGTGCGGGAAAATCATTTCACATTATTACGGTGTATCTTTATCAATTGAAGCACATTAATAAAATCGCAGGGGTACAGGGCGGTAATTCAATCTTAAAGCTGACAGCAAGAAAACTTGGTGAGATGTGCGGGAAAAAAGCATTTCGTACAACGGGAAAGAGTTTTATGATACTCACCGGTTCACTTGAAGAATATGAATATTATCTTACGCAGCTGAAGAGAATGTTTGATGGAAACAGTAAGCAGAATGTCAACAATAAAATTATTACGATGCCTGTGATCATAAGCGGGATCATGAATGCGCAGAAACTCGGAGACAGTGGGCTTATTCTAGAATATGCTGAATATCTGGAAGCCTTATCTGCGAAAAATGGTCTGACAGAGGTGATACAGGATGATTATCAGACGATGAATGGTTTCCTTTATAATAAACGGGTAGAACAGTATTTGCATAAGGCGATTACAGAGGATCTGTTCGAGATATACTATCAGCCGGTTTACTCTACACAGAAAAAATGCTTTATCACACTGGAAGCGCTAAGTCGCCTTCAGCATCCGGAGCTTGGCTGGATCGCTCCAGATGTATTTATTCAGATTGCAGAAAAAAATCATATGATCGAACAGATCACAGATCTACAGTTTAGTCGTGTCTGCAGATTTTTAGGAGAAAACCGATACCTGATGAGGCATCTTCTGAATGTAAAAGTGAACCTGTCTTCTCTGGATCTGATGAGAAATGACTGTAGCAGACATTTTATCCGGATTATGGATGCTTATAAGATTCCACATAACTGGATACAGTTTGAAATCACGGAAACGGTTGCGACTGAATGCAATGCGGGTCTAAGAAGAGTTGCGGAGGAATTTACGGACGCTGGCATTGGTTTGTGTCTGGATGATTTTGGTTCCGGATATGCGAATCTGAATACGGTAATGAGGCTTCCGTTTTCTGTGATCAAGGTTGACAGATCTCTGCTTTTTGATATCTGCAGGGATGAGAAACGGGCAATTTTCTATGAAAGTGTTGTAGAAACATTTCATAAAATGAATTATCATATTGTTTCCGAAGGGGTGGAAACACAGGAAGAAATGGAACAGATCAGCAGCTGGGGAGTCGAGATGATCCAGGGCTATTATTTTTCCAAGCCGCTTCCTGAAAAAGAGCTTTTGGAATTGCTGAAGAAGCAGGATAATATAGAAAGATAAAATTAAGAGGGAAGGGAGATAGTAGATACACATGGGGACATCCGATTGCGGGAGATCATCAGGCAGACAAATTAATGTATGAAAATAAAAGAATGTCATAAAGAGGAGGAAAGAAATGTTACTTATTAAAAATGCAAAAGTTTATGCACCGGAGTATGTTGGGAAAAAGGATCTTTTAGTATGTGGGGGAAAAATTGAATGTATTGAAGATAAGATCGAGGATTTTCCGATCGTATGTGAAGTTATTGATGCAGAGGAAAGAATTCTTACACCGGGGTTTATTGATCAGCATGTTCATGTTACCGGAGGCGGTGGGGAAGGAAGCTTTCATACCCGTACACCGGAACTTCAGCTGTCAGAACTGGTAAAAGGCGGAATTACAACGGTTGTAGGACTTCTTGGAACGGACGGACTTACAAGGAGTGTTGAAAATCTTTACGCAAAAGTACAGGCTTTATGCGAAGAAGGGGTAAGTGCGTATATGCTTACCGGTGCATATGGATATCCAAGTCCGACTATTACCGGAGAGGTAGATCGGGATATTATGTTTGTTGAAAAAGTACTTGGCGTGAAACTTGCCATTTCAGATCACCGGGCACCGAATGTGACGGAAAGTGAACTGATCCAACTTGCGAGCAAGACCAGAACGGCAGGTATGTTAAGCGGAAAACCTGGAATCGTGGTGCTGCATATGGGAGATGCAGATGCTGGATTGTCGCCGGTGTTTGAAGCTTTGGAAAAGAGTATGATTCCGATCAAGATTTTCCGTCCGACTCATGTGAACCGCAGAAAAGGTCTTCTGGAAGAGGGGTATCAGTTGCTTGAAAAGGGTGGATACATCGATCTCACCTGTGGCATCAGTGAGGACTTTTGTCCGGGCGGATGTATTTTAGAAGCAAAAGAAAAGGGAATCCCGACAGAGCATATTACCATCAGCTCCGACGGACACGGAAGCTGGTCAAAATACAGAGAAGACGGAAGCCTGTTGGAAATCGGTGTTTCCTCAGTAGATGCGCTGCGGGAAGAACTTCTGTATATGGTACATGAGCTTGATATGAAGCTGGAAGATGCACTTCCATATATGACATCACATGTAGCGGAGGCACTGGGATTGCAGGGTAAGAAAGGGACAATACAAAAAGGAGCCGATGCAGATCTGCTTTTGTGGGACAATGACCTGAAGCTTGACAGTTATATTGCAGGTGGAAAAATCTTTATGCAAAAAGAAAAAATCATTTGCAAGGGAACCTATGAAAAATAGGAATTGAATAAAGTACAACGTTAGCCTGTTAAAATATTCCCTTGCGGAAATGCCGGAAAAGCCTTAAAATAAAGGAATCATGTGTATACAGAAAGGAATATGCTTTATGGAAAAAGGGACTATTTTTAAATTTCATAACGATCTGGATACAGACCAGATCATTGCATCCCAGTATCTGTTGCTGCCGAATCTTGAGGAGATGAAGAGCCACGCATTTGAATCTCTGGATCCGGATTTTGCACAGAAGGTAAAACCGGGAGATTTCGTGGTCGGAGGAGAGAACTTTGGATGTGGATCTTCCAGAGAGCAGGCTCCGGGTGTGTTAAAAGCGTTAGGTGTAAAAGCTGTTATCGCAAAATCATTTGCAAGAATTTTTTATAGAAATGCTATCAATATCGGACTTCCTGCTATTGTCTGTAAAGACCTTCCGGATGAAGTAAAGACCGGAGAGCAGATGGAGCTTCATATGTTGGAAGGAACCGCTGAGGCAAATGGAAAGGTTTATTCCTGCACAAAACTGCCGGAATATATGCAGAATATTTTGAATCAGGGCGGACTTATTGCGTCTCTGAACCGTGAGGAGGAATAGACGATGGGAATGACAATTGCTGAAAAGATTATTGCAGCGGCAGCCGGTGTGGAAAGCGTAAAGCCGGGTGACATCCATACAGTAGAACTGGATCGTCTGATGAGTAATGACGGAACTACACATCTTACCGTTGATATGTATAATAATAAATTAAAAAATCCACATATTGCAGATACAAGCAAGCTGGTATTTATCGTAGATCATAACGTACCGTCTGACTGTCCAAAGACAGCCGCATCCCAGAAGAAGATGCGTGATTTTGCAAAGGCAAACCACATTGATTTCTGGGAAGGGAAAGGTGTATGCCACCAGATTATGATGGAAAATTATGTTCGTCCGGGAGAACTGATCTTTGGTGCAGACAGCCATACCTGTTCTTACGGTGCACTTGGTGCATTCGGAACCGGTGTTGGATGTACAGACTTCCTTTACGGTATGGTAACAGGAACTTCCTGGGTAATGGTACCGGAGACTGTGAAATTCAACCTGGTTGGAAAGCTGCCGGAAGGTGTATATGCGAGAGATCTGATCCTCACCATCATCGGTGAAGTCGGAGCCAACGGATGTAACTATCAGGTGATGGAATTTACCGGAGAGGGCGCGAAGACTCTGACAATCAGTGACCGTATCGCACTTTGCAATATGGCAGTAGAAGCCGGAGCTAAGACCGGTATTTTTGAAGTTGATGATGTGGCAATGGAATATTTAAAAGAGCATGGACGCGAGCCAAAGGCTGTATATCACAGCGATCCGGATGCGCATTATGTAAGAGAATATACATTTGACTTATCCAAGGTAGAGCCGGTTGTTGCAAAACCGGATTTTGTAGACAATCTTGCGCCGGCAAAAGACGTGCGCGGTATCAAGATTGATGAGGCATTCCTTGGATCCTGCAACAACGGACGTATCGAAGATCTCCGTGTAGGAGCACAGGTTATCAAAGGAAAGAAAGTATCTGAGAAAGTAAGATTCCTTGTTGTTCCGGCAAGTCAGACTATTTACAGACAGGCTCTGGAAGAAGGACTGATCGACATCTTCATGGATGCAGGTGCAATCGTGATGAACCCGAACTGTAGTGTATGCTGGGGAAGCTGCCAGGGCGTAATCGGTGAAAATGAAGTCCTGATCAGTACAGGAACCCGCAACTTTAAGGGACGTGCAGGACATCCGAGTTCCAAGGTATATCTTGGATCGGCTGCAACCGTTACAGCATCTGCCATTGCCGGAGAAATTGCACTGGCAAGTGATGTGTAAGAGACGAAATTACGTTTGACGAGGTGACATAAGATGGATAAATTTACAGGACGTGTATGGGTTCTTGGAGATGACATTGATACCGATATCATCATTCCAACTGAATACCTTGCACTCAAAACAATCGATGATATGAAGCAGTATGGCTTTTCTCCTCTTCGTCCGGAACTTGCCGGACAGATCCAGAAGGGGGATATCATTGTAGCAGGAAAGAACTTTGGTTGCGGTTCGTCAAGAGAACAGGCACCGGAGATCATCAAGGCAATGGGTGTGCAGTGTGTGATCGCCAAATCATTTGCAAGGATCTTTTTCCGTAATTCGATCAACAATGGACTTCTTCTGATTGAACAGCCGGATCTTTATGATGATATGAAAGAGGGCGACGAGATCACGGTAGTGATGAATGAGCATGTGGATTATAATGGCAAGGAATATCCGATTGCTTCTCTGCCGGAGAATCTGATGAGCATTATTCAGGCTGGCGGTCTGGTAAAAGCCATGCGCAAGCTGAATGGACTGGATTAACCGGAAAGGAGAAGAAAATGGGCGAGACGATTATTGAAAAAATTATCAGACACAATACAGGAAAAGCCGTAAAGCCGGGAGACATTGTGACGGTTAATGTTGACCGCGTGATGATCCATGATATTTTCATCCCCTTTGTGGCAGAAAAATTTGAAGAAATGGGATTTACGAAACTGCATGATCCGGACAAGGTTGTTCTGATCTATGATCATCTGGTTCCGGCAAGTCAGCAGGATGATACCAGACATTTTCGTACCGGAGATGCATTTGCAGATAAATACGGACTTACACATGTACACAGAAGTGACGGAATCTGTCATCAGCTGATGACAGAGGCTGGCTATGTTAAACCGGGTGATATCGCATTTGGAACCGACAGCCATACCACAACTTATGGATGTGTTGGAGCATTCTCATCCGGTATCGGTTATACCGAGATGGCAAGTATCCTTGGAACCGGAACGATGTGGATCAAGGTGCCGGAGACGATCAAAGTTGTAATCGATGGTGAACTTCCGGAAAATGTCATGTCAAAGGATATCATCTTACGACTGATCGGTGATTTGAGAGCAGACGGTGCGACTTACAGAGCACTTGAATTTGCCGGAAGCACCATTGAAAATATGACAGTTGCAAGTCGTATGACAATGGCAAACATGGCAATCGAAGCAGGTGCAAAATGCGCACTTTTCACACCGGATGAGAAAACTGCCGAGTATTGCAATATTGAATTAAATGATTATCAGAAGAGTCTGGTTGGTGATCCGGATGCAACTTATATGAGAACGATCACTTATAAAGCAGAGGACTTTGTACCGGTTATGGCCCTTCCGTCACAGGTTGACAAGATCAGAAATGTATCCGAGGTAGAAGGAACCGAGATCGATCAGGTATTTATCGGCTCTTGCACAAACGGACGTCTGGAGGATCTTCAGGCAGCAGCAGAAGTGTTAAAGGGCAAAAAAGTTGCGGATTTTGTAAAACTGATCGTGACTCCGGCGAGCCGTAAGATCTACAAGCAGGCAGCAGATATGGGAATCCTTACGACTTTATCTGAGGCAGGTGCGATCATTACCCATCCGGGTTGCGGACTTTGCTGTGGACGTACCGGAGGAATTCTGTCAGACGGAGAACGTGTGGTTGCAACCAACAACCGTAACTTCCTTGGACGTATGGGAACTTCTAAGGTCGAGATTTATCTGGCATCTCCGAGAACAGCGGCAAGCTGCGCGGTGGCAGGAAAGATTGTAAGTCCAAAGTAGAGGAGTTCACTATGAAAAAAATTGGATTTATCGGTGTTGGCATCATGGGAAAATCCATGGTGCGCAACCTTATGAAAACAGGTTATGAACTGCATATTTACGCAAGAACAAAAGCGAAAGTCGATGATGTGATCAGCGAGGGTGCAATTTTTCATGAATCTATCAAAGAATGTGTACCTGGATGTGATGCAGTGATCACCATCGTTGGTTTTCCGAGAGATGTGGAAGAGGTTTACTTCGATGAAGGCGGTATTCTGGAAAATGCAGATTCGGGAACCTATCTGATCGATATGACAACTACAAGCCCGATGCTTGCAGAAAAGATTTCAAAAGAGGGCACAGAAAAAGGATTCCATGTGCTGGATGCGCCTGTAACAGGTGGGGATACCGGAGCAAAAAACGCTACATTATCCATCCTTGTCGGCGGCGAGAAAGAAGATTATGAAGCTTGTATGGAGCTTTTCAAAGCAATGGGAACAAACATCAATTATCAGGGAAAAGCCGGATGTGGACAGCATGCAAAGCTTGCTAATCAGATTATGATCGCCGGTGCCTTAAGTGGTGTATGTGAGGCCTTTTCCTATGCGCAGGCCAAAGGACTGGATCTGAATGTCCTTTTTGATTCGGTCTCTACCGGGGCAGCAGGAAGCAAACAGTTGGATGCTTTCGGACCAAAGATCATTGCCGGAGATTATGCACCGGGATTCTTTATGAAGCATTTCATCAAGGATATGAAGCTTGCGCTGACTGAGGCAAATATGAGCGGACTGAGTCTTGAGGTGCTGAGTCTGGTACTGTCAAATTATGAAGAGTTGGCACAGGAAGGGCTTGGAGATCTTGGGACACAGGCGCTGATCAAGTATTATGACGTGCAGGATGTAGAAGAATAGGATATAACGAGAAAACCCGCTGATCTTTCGACCAGCGGGTTTTCTTGTGCTTTTTATTTAATTTCTAAAGGAATGAGAGTAAAGTGCGGCAATCGGGGTAACCCGATTGCGCTTACTTTATGAGGGGGGAGATAGTTGTTTATCAACTATCTGACTCTTAGTATACAGATAAATTGTGTTCAAAATATGTCTATATCATAAAAGAAAAAGAAAATTTCTTAAGGAAAAATGAACTATCGATTAAGGAATATTGATTAGAGTACAATAAAAAAATCATTGCGAAAGTACTTTCAAATGTAATCAGATTCTTTTTACATCGTTGCAACTGCGGTAGTTTAATGGTATACTGGACATATTGCAAAAGTAGAAAATGGCAGCAGAAGCTGTCGGCAATGTTTACAAGGCTCATTGGGGTTATGTGAAATATATAAGAGAGTAATACGGAGGAACAGAACAGATGGATTTGGTAACAGTAAGAGAATTATACAGAAACAGAGAGGAATATCTGGATAAAGAAGTGACCATCGGGGGATGGGTGCGCAGTATCCGTGATTCTAAGACATTTGGATTTATCGTTGTAAATGATGGATCTTTCTTTGAAAACCTTCAGGTAGTATATCATGATAATATGGAGAACTTTGGCGAAATTTCCAAGCTGAATGTTGGTGCGGCAATCATTGTAAAAGGAACACTTGTCGCAACACCACAGGCAAAGCAGCCATTTGAGATCCAGGCAACAGAAGTTGTTGTAGAAGGTACCTCTGCACCGGATTATCCGCTTCAGAAAAAACGTCACAGCTTTGAATATTTAAGAAGTATTGCACATCTCCGCCCGAGAACTAATACTTTCCAGGCAGTATTCAGAGTTCGTTCCCTGACCGCATATGCGATCCACAAATTTTTTCAGGAGAGAGGATTTGTATATGTACACACACCGCTGATCACAGGAAGTGACTGTGAGGGTGCAGGAGAGATGTTCCAGGTGACAACCATGGATCTGAACAACGTACCGAAGAACGCAGACGGAAGCGTGGATTATTCCAAGGATTTCTTCGGAAAAGAGACAAACCTTACGGTAAGTGGACAGCTGAACGGTGAGACTTACGCGCAGGCATTCCGCAACATTTACACATTCGGACCGACATTCCGTGCAGAAAACTCGAACACCACACGTCATGCAGCAGAGTTCTGGATGATCGAGCCTGAGATCGCATTTGCAGATCTGGAAGATGACATGATCCTTGCAGAAAACATGCTGAAATATGTTATCCGCTACGTGATGGAAAACGCTCCGGAAGAGATGAATTTCTTCAATTCTTTCGTAGACAAAGGACTGATTGACCGTCTGAACAACGTTGTAAATTCTGATTTCGCAAGAGTTACTTACACAGAAGCAATCGAAATCCTTGAAAAGCACAATGACAAATTTGAATACAAAGTATCATGGGGAGCAGATCTGCAGACAGAGCATGAACGTTATCTGACAGAAGAGATCTACAAACGTCCGGTATTCGTTACCGATTATCCGAAGGAGATCAAAGCTTTTTACATGAAGATGAATGATGATAACAAGACCGTAGCAGCAGTTGACTGTCTGGTTCCTGGAATCGGTGAGATCATTGGAGGAAGCCAGAGAGAGGACGACTACGATAAGCTTGTTGCAAGAATGAAAGAGCTTGGACTTAAGGAAGAAGATTACGGATTCTATCTGGATCTGAGAAAGTACGGATCTACAAGACATGCAGGATTCGGACTTGGATTTGAGAGATGCATCATGTATCTTACAGGAATGTCCAACATTCGTGACGTAATTCCGTTCCCAAGAACTGTGAATAACTGCGAACTGTAAAAAAGAAGAATGAAGAAAAAGGGGACCGGGAACTGCATCAAAAGGGTGTGTTTTCCGGTCTGCTGTTTTATACGCAAATCTTTCTATATACGGAAAGGAAAAGTGAAATATGAATATTTTAGTTGTAGATGATGAAAAAGAAATTGCGGATGTCGTAGAATTATATCTGCAAAATGAATACCATGTTTTGAAATTTTACACAGGGCAGGAAGCATTGGAATGTATTGAGAAGACAAATGTGGATCTGGCGATCCTGGATGTGATGCTGCCGGATATTGACGGTTTCACGATTCTGAGAAAGATCCGTGAGAAATACACATTTCCGGTGATTATGTTGACCGCGAAGACGGAGTACCGGGACAAGATCACCGGGCTTACGATGGGGGCTGACGACTATATTCCGAAACCATTCAACCCGCTGGAGCTGGTAGCGAGAGTGAAAGCACAGATGCGCAGATACACGCAGTACAACGATGGTAAGAAAAGTGATTCTGAGAATATCATTGATTTTGCAGGACTCTTGTTAAATAAAGAATCCCACGAATGCATCTATAATGAGCAGTCTCTTCCGCTGACACCAACGGAATTTGAGATTCTGTGGATTCTTTGTGAGAATCGCGGAAAGGTGATCAGCTCACAAAGATTATTTGAAGAGGTCTGGCATGAAGAGTATCTGAAGAACAGCAACAATACGGTGATGGTACATATCCGGCATCTGCGTGAGAAATTGAGTAAACCGACTGGAAAATCAGATCTTATCAAGACTGTCTGGGGAGTGGGATACAAAATTGAAGAATAATTACAGAAAATTAAAACTGAGCATATTGCTTCAGACGGTTTTTATTACGGCCCTGACGGTGCTGGTTGGCAGATTTATTCTGGAGTATTTTATCGATGGTATTTATAATGACAGCTTTGCCAATGGCTTTTTGCGAATATTGGAAGCTTTTCATGTGAGTGAAGAGACCGCAACATCTTTGTATTGGCAGTGGATCGGCAATAATAAAGTGTTCTTTATGATCCTCGGTTTTTTACTTTTATTTTCGTTGTTTTTTTATGTGGCACTTTCAAAAATGACGCGTTATCTGGAACAGGTAGAAGATGGGATTGAAAATATTATTTCAGCGTCTGACCAGCCAATCCGGTTGATTACGGAGTTAAAACCAATCGAGGATCGTCTCAATGAGATTAAAGAGACATTAAGGAGCCAGGAGGAAGAGGCAGAAAAGCTTGAGCAGAGGAAAAATGATGTCCTGCTTTTTCTGGCACATGATTTAAAAACACCGCTTACTTCTGTGGTGGCGTATCTGAGTATGCTGGATTCTCATCCGGAGATGCCGGCAGAGGAGCGCGCCAAATATACGCAGATATCTCTGGAGAAGGCGAATCGACTGGGGGATCTTTTGAAAGAGTTTTTTGAAAGTATAAAGTTGAATCTGCAGGATATTGAACTGGATAAGGTAGATATTGATCTGACCATGATGCTGGAACAGATTGCAGACGAACTCTATGGGGTACTTCAGGAGAAGATGCTTACCTGCAAGGTGGAAGCAGAGGAAGAAATCCTGATCGAGGGAGATCCGGATAAGCTTGCCAGGGTTTTTGATAATATTCTGCGAAATGCCATAGCATACTGCCGGGAGAAAAGTGTGCTTCTGATCCAGGCTGCCAAGGAGGAGAACCAGGTAAGAATCTGTTTTGAAAATGAAGGAGATACGATACCGGAAGAGAGCCTGAAGAGGATCTTTGATAAATTTTATCGCGCGGATGCGTCGAGATCCAGCAGTACCGGAGGAGCAGGGCTGGGGCTTGCCATTGCAAAAGAGATTGTAGAGCTGCACAAGGGACAGATCATTGCCGAGAGCAGTGAGGGAAAGACACGTTTTATCGTGACACTTCCCCTTAAAGGAGGAGTAGAAAGTAATGAAATTCATACACACAGCGGACATTCATCTGGGGGCAGAGCCGGACGCAGGAAGTTCTTACACCGCAAAGCGGCCGGAAGAACTGTGGAATAGCTTTGAGCGTCTTTTAAATATCTGTGAAGAAGAACAGACAGATCTTCTTCTGATCGCAGGGGATCTGTTTCACAGACAGCCGCTTTTAAGAGAGCTGAAGGAACTGGATTATTTATTTTCCAGACTGACACATACACAGGTCGTGCTGATGGCGGGCAACCATGATTACCTGAAAAGTACGTCCTATTACCGGAATTATAAATGGCAGGGACCGGTGCACATGTTTTTGTCTCAGAAACCTGCCTGTATGGAATTTAAAGAGCTTGGAGTCCGCATATACGGACTCAGCTATGAGGAACGGGAGATCACAGAACCGCTTTATGAGAAAATCCTTCCGGAAAAAAGAGGAATAGCCTCCATCCTTCTGGCCCATGGCGGCGATGAAAAGCATATCCCGTTCCGAAAGAACGAATTACTGAAGCTGGGATATGATTATATTGCTCTTGGGCACATTCATCTTCCGGCAGAGCTTGCAAAGGACCGGATGTATTACGCAGGATCCCTGGAGCCTACAGATAAAAATGACACCGGGAAGCATGGTTATATCAAAGGGGAGATTAAAAATGGAAGAACCCGGACGGAATTTATTCCTTTTGCATCCAGAGAATATGTGCATATGGAAGTAGAAGCAGGAAGAGAGATGACCGGACGGGAAATGAAAGAAAAAATTTCCCTTTCCATACGGGAAAGAGGTATACAGAACATTTATAAAATCATTCTGCGGGGATTTCGGGATCCGGATATGATCTATGATACCGACCGGATGGATTCCTATGGAAATATTGTCGAAATCCTGGATGAAACAAAGCCGGCATATGATTATGAAAAGTTGAAAAAACAAAATGCAGGAAATCTTCTGGGCTGGTACATAGAAAGTTTTGCAGAAGCAAAGGATGACAGTGTGGAGTCAATCGCATTGGCTGAGGGAGTACAGGCCATGCTGGAGGCAAAGGGGAGCAAATTATGAAGATAACAGAACTGATCCTGAAGAATTTCGGTAAGTTCACGAATAAGCAGATCCTGCTTACGGATGGGATCAATATTATTTACGGAGAAAACGAATCGGGAAAAACAACGCTGCATACCTTTCTGAAGGGAATGCTTTTTGGAATGGAAAGAAAGCGCGGGCGTGCCGCCGCAACAGATACATTCCGTACCTATGAGCCTTGGGAGAATCCAAACTTTTATGCGGGAATCCTGCGGTTTACCTGTGGCGGTCGAAAATTCCTGCTGGAACGAAATTTCGATCGGTATGCGAAAGGCGGCTCTCTGATCTGTGAAGATGATGGAGAAGAATTGTCACTTGAGCATGGGGATCTGGAAGTTCTGTTAGGTGGTATGACAGAAAGTGATTATGAAAATACAGTTTCGATAGGACAGCTCCGGGTACAGACCGGAGAAATACTGGCGGCGGAGCTGAAGAATTATGCGGCAAATTATTATGCAACCGGGAACAGCGAGATTGACCTCGAAGGGGCGCTTGCCCTTTTAAAAGAGCGGAAGAAAGAGCTGGAAAAAGAAGAACGTGAAAAGAGGCAGCTGATCAGCGAAAAGAAAGAGCGGGCAGAGATGGAGGCATCCTATGTCTGGCGGGATCTGCATCAGTTAGAAAATGAAGCGGAACAGCTGAAAAGAAGCTGTGAAGAGAAACGCAGAGAATGGGAAAGCTGGGTAAATGAAGATAAAAAGCGGAAGAAACGGGAAGAGGCAGCAGGATATTTTGCCGGGTGGAGGATTCATCCACTGGAGGCAGTGAGTATGCTGGGGGCATTTTTTGTGACTTTTCTGCTTTTTCATAAGCCGTGGAATTTTCTTGTGGCAATCGTGGTGGCACTGGCTGAAGGGCTGTATGTCTGGAATTGTCTGAAAGATGGAAAGAAGAAAAAGAAAGCCAGATTACAGGAGATAAAAGAACAGGGCATTTCTCTCAAGGCAGATTATGAGAGGCAGAAAGGAAAGCTTGCAAAAGTACAGGAAACCTATCATGAAAAAGAAGTGTTGTATGAAAATCTGCAGGAACGAGTCGGCGAGTTCGATGAGATGAACAGTGAAGAGATAGAGCGATTAAAAAACAAGCAGGGTGTTGAACTTGCTATGGAACAGTTGACCAGACTTGCCGCACAGATGCAGAGCCGGACAAGCGATCTTATGAATACAGAAGTATCTGCAGTCATGGATGCCATCACAGATGGAAAATATAACAGACTCTGGGTAGACGAAAATCTGCATGTGCAGCTTATGAGTAATGGGAAAAAGATATCCATGGATCAGGTGAGCCGGGGAACCCTGGAGCAGATCTATTTTGCAATCCGGATGGCGGCTACAAAAATTCTCCACGAGGAAGAATGTCCGATAATCCTGGATGATGCATTTGGCTATTATGATGACAGGAGACTTATCCAGACACTTCGCTGGCTGAAAGACAGTAAGCGGCAGGTGATCATATTCAGCTGCCAGAAGAGAGAGATGGAAATGCTGGAAAAGATGGGGTGTGGATATCATAAGATAATGTTGTAAAGAAAGAGGAGGAAGATTTTATGATTCGGCTTCAGGATATTGCAGAAATGGCAGGTGTCAGCCGTACTACGGTATCTAATGTTATAAATGGCAATACCAAAAGAGTTTCCCAGAAAACGATTGATAAAATCACGACTATTCTTAAAGAACAGAACTATGTTCCGCATATGGGTTCCGTGATGCTTTCCGGCCATGGTTCCAGAATTATAGGTGTAGTACTCGGATTTTCTTATGCCCATGGTATGCAGTCACTTCAGGATCCATTTGTGGGAGAACTGATCGGAACGATTCAGATGGAAACGGAAGAAAATGGATATTATGTTATGCTTATTGGCGGTGAAAGTATTCAGAATGTAGTGGATATTGCCTCAAAATGGAATGTAGAGGGATTGCTTATCCTTGGCTACAATGAAGAACAGTATCGCAGGCTTTCGCGCAGATTAAACAAGAAAATGATTCTGATCGATGCTTATCCGGAAGGTGCTTATACCTTCCAGAATGTCGGTATAGATGATTATTCGGGAGGGTATCAGATTGGAGAATACCTGTATTCCTGTGGATATAAGAAAGCATTGTTTGTTGCGGAAACGGAGAGAGACAGTGATTACTATCGGTGGATGGGATTCAAACAGGCGATGGAAAAATCGGGGGGATTCTGCAGTCGCTCCCGATATATAATTATTCCGAGTGAAAAAAGATTGCGTCTCAGAAAATACAGAGAGCTTCTCCCACGTTTTTTAGAAGCAAAAGCACTTGCGTTTTCCTCAGATTATAATGCGATGGAAGCGATAAATTTCTTTTTTGATGAAGGCATCATGGTTCCAGATCAGATTTCTGTTACAGGATATGATGACAGTGTCTACGCAAGTATGGTTCGACCGAAACTGACAACGGTTCATCAGGATGTTCCGCAAAAGGCGCATGTGGCGCTGAAACGTCTGCTGAAATTAATTCAGGGAGAGACACTGGACGAATTAAATATAAAAAATCCAGTCTATCTGGTAAAGAGGGATTCTGTCAGGGAATGACAGGATCCTTTTTTCAACTTTGCATGTATACAGGTAAGCCGGTGGAATGGTCTGGTTGTTTTTGTGCAGACTGTATAAAAACAGGAAATAAACTTTGTTGTCTTTTATAGTTTCGCGAGAAACCTCTTGATTTTGCTAAGATGTATGGGGTATCATGAATAGTGTTATTACAGGAGCGGTTAAATAATACTAAACAATTATAAACGAGGAGATTTGGCATGGAGAAAAAATGGTGGAAAGAAAGTGTAGTATATCAGATATATCCAAAGAGTTTTAAAGACAGTAACGGTGATGGTGTGGGAGATATCAGAGGAATCATACAGAAACTGGATTACCTCAAAGAACTTGGGGTAAATGTATTGTGGATTTCTCCGATGCTGGAATCACCTCAGGACGATAATGGTTACGATATTTCTGATTACCGCAGAATTTATGAAGAATATGGAACGATGGAGGATTACGAGGAATTGTTGTGTGAAGCACACAAAAGATCCATCAGGATTCTGATGGATCTCGTAGTCAACCATACTTCAGATGAACATAACTGGTTTATTGAAAGCAGAAAATCAAAAGATAATCCATATCGTGATTATTATATCTGGAAAGATCCGGTAAACGGAAAAGAACCTAATAACTGGGGCGGAGTATTTGGCGGTTCTGCATGGGAATATGATCCGCAAACTCAGATGTATTATCTGCATCTGTTTTCAAAAAAACAGCCGGATCTCAATTGGGAAAATGAAAAAGTACGCCAGGAAGTTTATGACATGATGAAATTCTGGTGTGAAAAAGGAATCGATGGCTTCCGAATGGATGTTATCAGTATGATTTCCAAAGATCAGAGATTTCCGGACGGAGAAATGAATAACGGTCTTTATGGGGACTTTGGACCATATTGTGTACATGGTCCAAGGATCCACGAATTCCTTCAGGAAATGAATCAAAAAGTTCTTTCAAAATATGATATCATGACAGTCGGTGAGACCGCAGGAGTCACAATAGAAGAAGCACAGAAATATGCGGGTGATGACCGAAATGAATTGAACATGGTATTCCAATTCGAGCATGTGGAGAGTGGATGCGGAGATTATGGAAAGTGGACGACTGCAAGATATGACTTCAAAGAGTTCAAAAATATTATGATCAAATGGCAGGAAGAACTTCAGGGGAAGGCGTGGAACAGTTTGTTTTTAGGGAATCATGATCAACCGAGAAGTGTCAGCCGTTTTGGAAATGACAATCCGGTATACAGAGAAACTTCTGCAAAAATGCTGGCGACCTGTATTCATATGATGCAGGGAACGCCATATGTATATCAGGGTGAAGAGCTTGGTATGACAAACATTTACTTTGACAAACTGGAAGATTACCGTGATATTGAAAGTATTAATTACTTTGAAGAGTTTACGGAATCAGGTCTTATGACTCCGGAACACATGATGAAATGTCTGATGCTGAGAAGCCGTGACAATGCGAGAACTCCGATGCAGTGGGACGACAGTAAACAGGCTGGATTCACAGAGGGCGAGCCGTGGATCAAAGTGAATCCGAACTACAAGAAGATCAATGCAGCACAGCAGCTTGAAGATCCGGATTCTGTTTTCCACTACTATCAGAAACTGATCCGATTGCGTAAAGAAAAAGACATTATTGTTTATGGTGAATTTGAACCTCTTTACCGTGCGGATGAACAGATTTTTGCGTACACAAGAAAACAGGATCAGGAAAAGCTTCTGACTGTCTGCAACTTCAGCGATAAGAATGCAGAAGTAGAAGTGCCGGAAGAATTTAAAGGCGCAGAGTGTCTGATCACAAACCTTGGAAGAAAAGAATTTGAAGGAAAAATTGTTCTGAATCCATATGAAGCATTTGTACTATATTATAAACACTAGGTGATAAAGAAATGATTAGAAAATATAGATATGGAACTCCGTTTGATACGGAGGCACTGACTGAAAAGATTGAAACAACAGAGGGCGTTTTCCCGTATGGAGAGGTCAGTCAGGAGGAAGGATTTGTTTTTACTTATATCATGGATGAAGATGACATTGTCTATGGTCTGGGTGAAGCCAATCGTGGAATCAACAAGAGAGGGTACTGTTATATCAGTAATTGTACAGATGATCCGGTACACACAGAGGACAAGCGTTCTCTGTACGGAGCCCACAACTTCATTGTTGTGAGCGGAAAGAGGACGTTTGGATTATTTTTCGACTATCCCTCAAAACTGACCTTTGATATTGGATATGACAGAGAGGATACCCTTAAGGTATCTTGCGAAAATGCTGATTTGGATATCTACGTGCTTGAAGGTAAGAATGCTTATGATATCGTAAAACAGTTCCGCCACGTAATCGGACGCAGCTATATCCCACCGAAGTTTGCTTTTGGTTTCGGACAGAGCCGCTGGGGTTATACGACGAAAGAAGATTTCCGTACTGTCGCAAAAGGATATCGGGAGAATCATATTCCGATCGATATGATTTACATGGATATTGACTATATGCAGTCATTCAAAGATTTCACAGTGAGTGAAGAAAATTTCCCGGATTTTCCGGAATTTGTAAAGGAAATGAACGACCAGAGTATTCGTCTGATTCCGATCATTGATGCCGGTGTCAAGGTTGAGCCGGGATATGAGATTTACGAGGAAGGTGTCAAAAACAACTATTTCTGCAAGAGAGAAGACGGAAGTGATTTTGTTGCAGCTGTATGGCCGGGAGATACCCATTTTCCGGATATGCTGAATCCGGAAGCCAGAAAATGGTTCGGAGACAAATATCGTTTTCTGATCGAACAGGGAATAGAAGGTTTCTGGAATGATATGAACGAGCCTGCGATCTTTTATTCTTCCGAAGGCCTTGCAGAGGCAAGAGAACTTGCCGGAGAGTTTGCAAAGGATACCGAAGGCAAGACCCATCCCTGGGAAATGCAGGACAAGATGCTCAGTATTGCAAATAATCCGGAAGACTATAAAAGATTTTATCACAATGTGGATGGCAAAAAGATCCGCCATGACAAAGTACATAATCTTTTTGGCTATAATATGACAAGAGCGGCCGGAGAAGCGTTTGAACGCATTGACCCGGAAAAACGTTTTCTGATGTTTTCCAGATCTTCTTACATCGGAATGCATCGTTATGGCGGAATTTGGACCGGAGATAATAAATCCTGGTGGTCACATATCCTTCTTAACCTGAAGATGCTGCCGTCTCTGAACATGTGTGGTTTCCTGTATACAGGTGCTGACCTTGGAGGTTTTGGTGCTGATACAACAAGAGAATTGCTGCTACGTTTTCTCGCACTTGGTGTATTTACACCACTGATGCGTAATCATTCGGCGACGGGGACAAGAGAGCAGGAGTGTTATCAATTCGAAAATATCGAGGATTTCCGTGCTGTCATTAACACCAGATATCGTCTTGTGCCGTATCTGTACAGCGAGTATATGAAAGCTGCGCTGAGTGATGATATGTATTTTAAGCCTTTAGGGTTTGTTTATCCGGATGACAAGAGAGCAATCCGCGTAGAGGATCAGCTGATGCTCGGAAACGAGATTATGATTGCTCCGGTTTATGAGCAGAACGCAAGAGGCCGTTATGTTTATCTGCCGGAAGAAATGAAATTTGTCAAGTTCCTGCCGGATGGAAGCATTTCGGAAGAGATTCTCGCGAAAGGTATCCATTATGTAGATGTGGCATCAAATGAAGTACCGCTCTTCATTCGAAATGGTAAATGTATCCCGGTTGTAGAAGCAGCAGAGTGTGTGAAGAATATTGATACCGAACATCTGCAGCTTATCGGATACGAAAACAGTAGTTATACCATGTATGAGGATGATGGGATCCGCAAAGATTACGATAAAAAAGAGAATTACCGAGTATTCACAAATTAACGTTTAAGAGTAAAAAAATACTGCTTAGATATCAGAAAATGATATTCAAGCAGTATTTTTTGTCATACAGCGGAAAAATTTCGCTCGTATAAATTAATCGATCGCTTCCCCTTTTTTATATTTCTCAACTACATTCTGGATACGTTCGCTTGGATCAAGGATGCTGCTGATAGAAGCATCATGGTTCAGTGTATCGATCACCAGTGCGATGTACTTGCTCATGTCGCAGTTGATGTAGTAAGGACGGCTGAGCAGTTCCGGTGTCTGATAGATCAGGTTTGTTGTGAGGATTCCGTTGATCAGTCCTTCTTCGTAAGCCTGGTCGAATTTTTCCATACCGTTTGTGAAAAGTCCGAAGGTTGCAGCAGCGTAGATACGTTTTGCTTTACGCATCTTGAGCTGGCGTGCTACATCGAGGATACTGTCACCTGACGAAATCATATCATCGAGGATGATTACGTCTTTTCCTTCTACGGAAGAGCCAAGGAATTCGTGTGCTACGATCGGGTTACGTCCGTCTACGATGGTTGTGTAGTCACGGCGTTTGTAGAACATACCCATGTCGAGTCCGAGTACGTTGGCAAAGTAGATTGCACGTCCGGTTGCACCTTCATCCGGGCTGATCGCCATCATATGGTCAGCATCGATCTGAAGATCTGGTACATGCTTTAAAAGTCCTTTTACGAACTGGTAAGTCGGACGGATCGTCTCAAATCCGTTCAGCGGGATCGCATTCTGG
Organism: Coprococcus sp. AM100_B19A; assembly: GCF_027662015.1. NCBI lineage: Bacteria > Bacillati > Bacillota > Clostridia > Lachnospirales > Lachnospiraceae > Coprococcus > Coprococcus sp. AM100_B19A. Next base: position 122,757 of record NZ_JAQDKN010000008.1, on the reverse strand, counting down.
ACACGTGGGTCGTGTGCATCGAAAGTGATGATATTGTCAACACCCATGCGGACAAGCTCCTGCAGACCAAGTGCACAGTCCAGTGATTCACGGCCGCTTCTCTTGTGCTGGCGGCTTTCATACAGGAAAGGCATGATGACGTTCAGACGACGTGCTTTTCCTCCTACAGCGGCGATGACACGCTTCAGGTTCTGGAAATGGTCGTCCGGTGACATATGGTTGGTATTGCCGCTGAGCGAATAAGTCAGGCTGTAGTTGCAGACATCGACCATCAGATAAAGGTCTTTTCCTCGTACAGACTCATTGATAATACCTTTGGCTTCACCAGATCCAAAACGCGGTACCTTTGCGTTGATCAGATAGTTCGGCTTTTCGTAGCCGTTGAAAACAAGATTGTCTTTCTGGAAACGAGTCTCTTCCTTTCTCCATTTTACGAGATAGTCATTGACTTTATTTCCCATCTCTTCACAGCCGTCTACAGCAATAATGCCGAGAGAGCCAACTGGAATATTATCCAGAATTCGTTCACTTCGATGTAACATCAGTGTTCCTCCCTGTACATAAGTTTCTTTTGAATGCGGATATCATCACCGGCAAGGCGAAGTATCTTATAATGGTTGCTTATCCGGGAAAATGTACGTTCTGTATAGTTCGTCTTGATTTCCTCCAGAGTAAGATTAGTAGAAATGATCGTGGATTTCCTGTTCAGGATCCGATCATTTAAACACACAAAAAGCTGAGAAACGACAAAGTCTGTATTTCGTTCGGTTCCCAGGTCATCAATGATCAGCAGATCACACTGGTGGATCTGCTCATATAAAAGACAGCTCTCATCATTCCGGGTCAGTGCTTTTTCAAGGAGCGCATCGAAAAATTCAGAGGCAGTCAGGTAAAGAACGGAATGCAGAGAATCCATCACTTCTTTTGCAATGCAGTGACTGAGAAATGTCTTCCCAATACCAGTATTCCCAAAAAGGAGCAGATTACCATGTTCGGTATCAAAATTGTGGATGAAATTCATACATTCCTGATAAGCCCGCGTTGCAAGCTCGCGGGAATTCTGACCGGAAAGCCGGTCTCTATAATTGGATGAATAATAATCAAAATTAAAATGTTCAAAATTTTCCTGTTCGAGAAGCCCTTTTAAGTTGGACTGGGTGTAGAACAGATCAATGATCGCTTTTAAAAAGCAATGGCACTTTTTCGTGCCGACATAGCCGGTATCCTGACAGTCTGGACATTCAAAATGCTGTTCCAGATAGTCTTCCGGGAATCCGGCGTCGGAAAGGAGTCGGCGGCGTCTGTCAGAAAGAGACCGGATATCTTCCTTCAAAGAAGCGAGGGCAGTGTCATCGCCTGCGAGCAGCTTTTTCGCCTGATCAAGACTGGCAGAAGAAATAGAGGCATCAATCGATGCAAGCTCCGGAATCTTCTGGCAGGCACGTTCGTAGTGAAGATTCGCGAGGTCGCGGCTCTTCGCTCTTTTTTCTTCATATACGCGCATCAGCGCATTGTATTGTGAATTAGTTAACGGCACAGTGTTCCCCTTTCTTAGTTACTGCGTAATAATTCTTTGGTAAGCTCGTCCATATTGTAAGAACGTTCTTCAAAATTACGGAATTTGGAAGGCTGCTGGGCAGAAGGTGTACGGTTTTGCCCCGAAGGAGTTTTCCTCCGGTCTTTTTCCTGCTCAAAGGCAGAATCAAGACGCTCAACATCTGTCAGTGTACGAACGTTGCCCGTCTTCCAGTTTTCGAGAATCTTGTCAGTATATTCAAAACTTGGCTGGTGGATCGCACTGATGGTGCGGTTGCATGCTTCCAGAATGAGATCCAGTTCGAAATTCCCATCCTCCAGCCATTTGCGGATATAATCCAGTTCGGCAGATGCAGGTCCCCGCCCTTTGATGCCAAATGCATTCAGGATAGAATAGCAGGTTTTGTTGTAAAATGCAGAGGAATTACGTGCCTGATCGACGGTTGTAATATGTTCATCTGCCCATGAAAGTGCTACTTTCTGAATGTAATGCATGCTCTTATGTCCGTTCTCCACACAGTATTCGATCAGATACTCGATCAGGTCTGCGGAAAAACCAAGGGAATCATAAAAGTAGGTAATCGCATCAACATCGGTACGGGATAAGGTTTTGCCAAGATATTGTTCAGCAATAAAAAGAATCTGCTTTAATTCTCTTCTTGCAGCAAGGGAACGTCTTGATGCAGGAAGATTCTGACCGGCAGCTTTGTCTGAAACAGTGGTATTTCCATCAGACTGCGCGACCGGAGATTTTTCATGAACGGAAGCAGACTGTGCGGAAGGTGTATGGAAAGCCGCTTTGACAGGTGTCTGATGAGTTGGTGCTTTTCCGATACAGATTCCGGCGAGTTCATTTGTTTCGTCATATTCGAGAGAAAGAATTCCTTCTTTTTCCCAGTATTTGAGTGCGCGCAGGATATCGCCTTCGGTATTCTCCAGAAGGTCTGCCATCTGCGGGATATCCGGAAGCTGCTCCGGGATATTCTGATAACGGAGAAGAAGAAGATAGACTTTTACATATTCTCCGTTCGCAGATACCATATAATGATCGATAAAGTCATTCTCCACGATCGTTATGTTATTGTGGGAATGATTGCGCAAAATAAGTGCACTCATAATTTCCGCTTCCTTTCTTTTCTGACTTTGTTCATTATAACATCATCCCAGATTGTAAAAAAGAATTTTCTGACGGAAATTTTTGTTATTACAGATAAAATTTCGCAAATATTGGAGAAAATCAGGCTTTTAACAGGTCTTCCCCAATGGTTACAACATCTCCGGCACCCATTGTGATCAGAAGATCGCCAGGCTGGCAATGGGTGGTGACGAATTCTTCGATGGCTGCAAAGCTTGGCAGATAAGTTGCGTCACATCCATGTTCTTTGACTGCATCTGCAAGCTGTGCGGAAGAGATGCCTAAAGTATCTGTCTCACGCGCTGCATAGATGTCAGCAAGGATTACATGGTCTGCATGTGCGAGTGCTTCAGCAAATTCTGAGAATAATGCTTTTGTACGTGTATAAGTATGTGGCTGGAAAATACACCACAGCTTTTTATGTGGATAATGTGCAGCACTTTTCAGCGTTGCAGCAATCTCTGTCGGATGGTGTGCGTAATCATCAATGATGGTCACTCCGCCGACTTCACCTTTGTATTCAAAACGGCGGTCTGTTCCGTGGAAGGAAGCAAGACCTGTCTGGATCGTCTCCGCAGGAACACCAAGAATATCGGCAACTGCGATTGCCGCAAGTGCGTTATATACGTTGTGCTCACCGCCAACTGCAAGAGCGAGATGGGCAACATTCTGTCCGTTTTTTACGACATCGAAAGAGGCATTGCCCTGTTCGTTATAAGTAATATTGGCTGCACTGTAATCCAGGGAAGCTTCTTTGCCAAAAGTGATAACACGACAGGAAAGATCGGAGGTGATCTCTTCAATTTTATCAATATCTCCGTTGATGACGAGAGTTCCGTTTTCCGGAAGAAGCTTAGCAAAAAGGTGGAAAGAATTACGGATATCGTCCAGGTCTTTAAAAAAGTCCAGGTGATCCGCATCCACATTCAGAATAATACCGATTTTCGGGAAAAAGTGCAGGAAACTGTTGGTATATTCGCATGCCTCCGTAATAAAAAGGTCAGGTCCGCCGACACGGATATTGCCTTCGATCGCTTTCAGGATACCGCCGACAGAGATTGTCGGATCCAGGTCTGCTGCAAGAGCAATATGAGAAAGCATAGAGGTTGTGGTTGTCTTACCGTGTGTACCGGATATAGCAACCGGTGTCTTATAGTTAGTCATAAGCTGACCGAGTAATTCTGCTCTGGATAACATCGGAAGATTCTGACGCTTTGCTTCTGCAAATTCTTCGTTGTCTTCGTGGATCGCTGCGGTATAAACTACAAGGTCGATACCGTCTATAATATTGGAAGCTTTCTGACCGTAAAATACGGTTGCACCATTCTGAGACAGATGATCCGTAAGTGCCGATTCTTTGTTATCGGATCCGGATACTGTGAAGCCTTCTTCAAGAAGGATCTCAGCGAGTCCACTCATACTGATGCCGCCAATTCCGATGAAGTGGATATGGCAAGGCTGATTAAAATCAATTTTATACATAATGACACTTCCTGTTCTGTGAATTTGTTTCATAGTATTTGACTTACGTGCATAATTATAACATAGATAGGTCAAAAACCAAACCTTTTCTTTTTGTGATATTTCTATAAAAAAGATAGGTAAACAGAAATATTTTTGTAAAATATGTTCACTATATGTATGTAATATGTTATAATGAAAAAACCAGAATTACTGAGAAGGGGTGAAGACATGATAAAAAAGGAAATGATAGCAATGCTATTGGCAGGAGGACAGGGCAGCAGACTTGGCGTCCTGACTGCAAAAGTTGCTAAACCGGCTGTTGCATTTGGCGGCAAATACAGGATCATTGATTTTCCGCTGAGTAACTGTATCAACTCAGGAATCGATACAGTCGGTGTCCTGACCCAGTATCAACCACTCAGGCTTAATACACATATTGGAATTGGTATTCCGTGGGATCTGGACCGGAATATCGGAGGGGTGTCAATTCTTCCGCCGTATGAGAAGAGTACAAGCAGCGAATGGTATACAGGAACGGCGAATGCAATTTATCAGAATCTGGAGTATATGGAGACATTTAATCCGGATTATGTACTGATCTTATCAGGAGATCATATTTACAAGATGGATTACGAGGTCATGTTGGATTTTCACAAGGAGAATCATGCAGATGTGACGATCGCGGCAATGCCGGTTCCGATCGAAGAAGCAAGTCGTTTCGGAATCGTAATTACCGATGAAGACAAGAGAATCACCGAGTTTGAGGAGAAGCCGGCGAATCCGCGGAGCAATCTTGCGTCCATGGGAATTTATATTTTCAGCTGGCCGGTGCTCAAAGAGGCACTGATTAAGATGAAAGATCAGCCGGGATGTGATTTCGGAAAGCATATCATTCCGTACTGTCATGAAAAGAAGCAGAGACTGTTTGCATATGAATATAATGGTTACTGGAAGGATGTCGGTACATTGAGTTCTTACTGGGAAGCTAATATGGAACTGATCGACATTATTCCTGAATTTAATCTTTATGAGGAATTCTGGAAAATTTATACGAATAATTCAATTATACCGCCACAGTATATCTCAAAAGAAGCTGTGATCGACAGAAGCATCATTGGCGACGGAGCTGAGATATACGGCGAGATACATAACTGTGTGATCGGCGCAGGTGTTGTTGTTGGACAAGGCTGCGTGATCCGGGATTCGATCATCATGCAGGATGTTACGATAGGAAATGACTGTGTGATCGACAAAGCGATCATTGCGGAGAATGTTAAGGTTGGAGATAATGTAACCCTTGGAATCGGTAATGAAGCACCGAACAAGCTCAGGTCTGATATCTACAATTCCGGACTGGTTACGATCGGTGAGAATTCTGTGATTCCGGCAGGAGTACAGATTGGAAAGAATACTGCGATCAGCGGTATTACCGTGAAGGAGGATTATGTACAGGGTGCTCTTGAAAGCGGCGGAGTATTGATAAAGGCGGGTGACAGATCATGAGAGCAGTTGGAATCATTTTAGCAGGCGGTAACAACAACAAGATGCGGGAGCTTACACAGAGGCGTGCAGTGGCAGCGATGCCGATCGCAGGAAGCTACCGGGCAATTGATTTTGCACTCAGCAATATGTCCAATTCGCACATCCAGAAGGTAGCAGTACTTACTCAGTATAATGCACGTTCACTGAATGAACATTTGAATTCTTCCAAGTGGTGGGATTTCGGACGTAAGCAGGGTGGCCTTTATGTATTTACACCGACGATCACCGCAGACAATGGCTACTGGTATCGTGGAACGGCAGATGCGATCTATCAGAACCTGGAGTTCCTGAAGAGGTGCCATGAACCTTATGTGATCATCACATCCGGTGATGCGGTTTACAAGATGGATTATAACAAAGTACTGGAATACCACATTGCCAAGAAAGCAGATATCACTGTGGTATGCCGGGATCTGGATCAGGGCGAGGATGCAACCCGTTTTGGCATCCTGAAGATGAATGAGAATATGCGGATCGAAGATTTTGAGGAAAAACCGATGGTGGCAAATTCCAACACGATTTCCACAGGAATCTATATCATCCGCAGACGTCAGCTGATCGATCTGATCGAGCATTCAGCTGAGGAAGACAGATATGATTTTGTAACGGATATCCTGATCAGATACAAGAATCTGAAAAAGATATACGGTTATAAGATAAAAGACTACTGGAGCAATATTTCCACGGTCGATGCCTATTATAAGACAAACATGGATTTCCTCAAACCGGAAGTCCGGAACTATTTCTTTAAGCAGCTTCCAAGTATTTATTCCAAGGTGACAGACCTGCCTCCGGCAAAATATAATCCGGGTGCGGTCGTTAAGAACAGCCTTGTGGCAAGCGGAAGCATTATCAACGGAACCGTTGAGAATTCGGTTCTGTTTAAAAAAGTGTTTGTTGGAAATAATTGTGTGATCAAAAACTCAATTATTTTAAATGATGTGTATCTTGGGGACAATACTTACATTGAGAACTGTATTGTAGAGAGCAGGGATACGATCCGTGCCAATACACGGCATGTTGGTGAAGATGGCGTGAAAGTAGTAATAGAAAAGAACGAAAGGTACGCATTATAAAAACTGAGGGGGACTTGTAAGAGTCCGGATCAGAAGGCATGCCGGTCAAATAAAGGAAAAGGAGCGGACCGGTATGTGCGTTACTGGAGAAAGGGGCTAGAAAGTTATGCAGATTACAGATGTACGCGTGCGCAAAGTAGCAAAAGAAGGAAAATTAAAGGCAGTAGTATCAATTACAATGGACGAAGAATTTGTTGTTCACGATATTAAAGTCATTGAAGGGGAAAAAGGACTTTTCATTGCAATGCCGAGTAAGAGAGCACTGGATGGGGAATATCGTGATATTGCGCATCCAATCAATTCCGGTACAAGAGACAGAATCCAGAAGATCATTCTGGACAAGTATGCGGAAGTACTGGAAGAGACTGACGACGCGGAAACTGCAGAAATCTAAGTACAGAAAAATACTGAAAACAAAAATCCCGGAGACTGGAAGTAAAACCAGTTCTCCGGGATTTCTATATTTTGAGAAATGATATTTCTACGACGGTCAATCGAGCATAAACTGATCGATCACATAGAGAACTCCGTCATCATCATTTGATTTTGTGATAAAATCTGCTTTCTCACGGACCAGTGGCTGTGCATTTTCCATTGCCACTCCAAGACCTGCGGTTTCGATCATAGTCAGGTCGTTGTATCCGTCACCGCAGCAGATCATTTCATCAGCAGTCAGACCGATGCTGGTAAGAAGCTTCAGAAGAGAGGCGGCTTTGTCTACATTCTTTGGAACAATTTCGAGGAAAAATGGATCCGAACAGTAAACATCGATATAACCATGGAAATGAGCGGACATTTCCTCTTTAGCAGCAGCGATGCTGTCCGGTTCTCCGGTCAGGAGAAATTTATTGTTTGGAAATGTGGATACTTTCTCGCAGAAATTATCAATTTGTACAATTGGTAAATGGTTGATCCGAGATTCTAATTCGGAATATTTTGTCGGGGTAAATCCGGACAGAAGCTGTCCATCCTCATAAGCCAGAATATCAACCGGGTAGTTGGAAGCGATCCGGTAGATATCCGGGATCACGTCCTGCGGAAGTGTTTTGTTGTAAATGACCTGGCCGGTGCGGCAGTCAGTGATCCGTGCTCCGTTGAAGGATAGGATATAGCTTCCGTAACGTTCCAGATGGAGCTGCCTGGCAAGGGGAACCACGCCGTATGTAGGGCGACCGCTTGCAAGAACAACTTTTTTTCCGGCTTCCTGGATCTCGATCAGAGCCTTTAACGTTGGTGGAGTGATTTCTTTCCTGGAGTTGGTAAGTGTTCCGTCCAGGTCAAGAACAAGTATCTGATATTTCATGTCTTACCTCTCTTAAAACTTCATCTGTCTGAGTACATCAATGATCTCAGGAAATTCCATACCGTGGGAAGCTTTGACCAGAATGGTATCATCTTTTTTGACAACATTCCGGATTTTTCCCAGGAAGTCCTGTTTGGTTTTAAAGTAAAGTACGGCACTGCTCTTTGCACAGGCTTTTGCACCTTCATATGCGTGGTGGGAAAGTTCTCCGATACAGCAGATCACATCAATGCCGATCTCGGCAGCATGTGCGCCGGTATTGTAGTGAAGTTCATTTTCCTTATCACCAAGCTCATACATATCGCCCATTACAGCTACGGTTCTTCCTGTTGCGGTAGAAAGTACATCCAGAGAAGATTTCATGGAAACCGGATTAGCGTTGTAGCAATCATCGATGATCAAAAGAGATCCTGTGTCGATCAGATTGGTACGTCCGGCAATCGTCTTCAGGGAAGAGATCCCGGTCTGGATTTCCTTCAGAGTAAGTCCAAGCTTCATGCCGACACATGCTCCGGCGAGAGCATTATAAACCATGTGATTTCCAGGTACCGGGATATGTACGTTGATTTCACCAAGTGGAAGGTGGAGTACAGCGTCAGTTCCGCGAAGTCCCTGACTTACGATTCCGTCTGCATAGGCATCCAGCTGGTCTGAAAGACCGAAGAAAACAGGCTTTTTTCCTTGTACCTCTGCGACTGTGGAAAGTTTGTCGTCATCTCCGTTTAAGATGACAGAAGCATTTGGACGCAGATGATCAAAAACTTCGGTTTTGGCTTTTAAGATTCCGTCGCGGCTTCCGAGATTTTCCATGTGTGCAAGACCGATGTTGGTGATTACACAGATATCCGGCTGGCTGATGGATGCAAGTTCATGCATCTCTCCGAAATGGTCAATTCCCATCTCCAGGACAGCGACTTCATGTTCTTCGGTAAGATTGAAGATGGTAAGCGGAAGTCCGATTCCGTTGTTAAAGTTTCCCTCTGTCTTAAGAACATTGTATTTCCGGGAAAGGACAGAGGCAATCGTCTCTTTGGTGCTGGTCTTGCCAACACTTCCGGTGATGCCGACAACCTTGATGTCAAGCTGCATGCGGTAAAACGCTGCGATATCACGAAGTGCTTTTTCGCAGGATTCTACATGAATGCAGGGACAGGTAAGGGAAGAAGGATCTTCTTCTGTAAGAGTAGCAAGTGCACCCTGTTCCATAACCTGTGGGATAAAGGTGTGGCCGTCTACACGGGCTCCTTTGAGTGGAACAAAAAGAAATCCCGGTGCTGCTTTCCGGCTGTCGATTGCAACGCCGGTAATCTCTTTTTCAAGAAAACTGCTGTCGCCATGGAAGGTTCCATGGCAGGCAGCGGTTATATTTTTTAATGTCATATTTTTCATCGGTAATACCTCTTTTCAAATTGTAACCTAGTCATCAGCACTCATGCGGTCAAGAAGCTGTTTCTTTACTTCATAAAGTCTTGGAGACAGATCGATATACATCTGGTGAGGATTGAAGAGTCGTTTGGATTCATCCCACAGGGTATCTTTTTCCTGACGGCAGTAAGCGGCAATCTCTTTGACAGACGGGGAAGTGTAGACACATTCACCGTTGATGAAGATTGGCTGCATCATTTCGCGGACGGTATAGGTTCCGGCTTTCATCTTTGTCTTTTTCCATGTCTCGCTTGGATCAAAGAGGAGAAGATCTTCCTCCGGATTGATTTCTTCGTCTACAAAGCAGATATAATCAGCTTTCATCTTGCCGGTTTCTTTTTCGTAAATACGGTAAACCGTCTTGTTGCCCGGATTGGTGATCTTTTCTGTGTTCTCAGAAAGTTTGATTTTAGGTTCGAACTCGCCATTCTTATTCTGGATGGCAGCGAGCTTATATACACCACCGAATGAAGGACAGTCTTTGGAGGTGATCAGATTGGTTCCGACCCCCCATGAATCGATCGCTGCGCCCTGCATCTTGAGGTCGTGGATCAGATATTCATCAAGGTCGTTGGATGCGCAGATCGTTGCTTCTTCAAAGCCGGCCGCATCCAGCATTTTACGTGCTTTTTTGGACAGGTAGGCAAGATCGCCGCTGTCAAGACGGATACCAAGCTTTCTCGGACTGATGCCGGCATCTTTCATCTCCTGGAAGACACGGATCGCATTCGGCACACCGGATTTTAAGGTGTCGTAAGTATCGACAAGAAGGGTACATCCTTCAGGATAAAGATCTGCATAGGCTTTAAATGCGGTATATTCATCCGGGAAACTCATGATCCAGCTGTGTGCATGGGTTCCCATAACCGGAACGTCAAAAAGCTTGCCGGTAAGTACGCAGGAGGTTCCCACGCAGCCGGCGATCACGGCAGCACGTGCGCCGTATAATCCGGCATCCGGTCCCTGGGCACGGCGAAGCCCGAATTCCATAACACCGGTATCACCGGCAGCGTATACGATACGGGAAGACTTGGTCGCGATCAGACACTGGTGGTTCAGAATGTTCAGGATTGCGGTTTCCACAAGCTGAGCTTCCATGATCGGGGCAACGACTTTGAGGATCGGCTCCTTTGGGAAGATCAGGCTTCCTTCCGGAATTGCGTAAATGCTTCCGGTAAAGTGATAGCCGCTCAGATACTGAAGAAAATCTTCAGAAAAAATGTGGAGACTGCGAAGGTAATCCACATCATCATAGCTGAAGTTTAGATTTTTCACGTACTCAATAACCTGTTCAAGTCCGGCTGCGATTGCATAACCGGAAGAAAATGGGTTGGAACGGTAAAATACATCAAAAATTACGGTAGGATTGTCCTGCTTATCGTAATAACCCTGCATCATAGTCAGTTCGTATAAGTCTGTAAGTAATGTTAAATTTTTAGAATGCATAATCGTACCTCTTTTCTGTTATAGGTTTAGATCAGACTGGCGTTTTTCTTAATTGTGTCCTGAATAAGATCATGACAATAGATTCCAAGATGTTTTCTTGTCTCTTTATCCAGTTCTTTTGGATAGATTGGTTTGCCGTATTCGATGACGACATGTACTTTTTTTACACGTGGGAAATGTGCTTCAAAAATGTCAGCAGTATTGTTCATGCTAATCGGAATGATCGCACACCCGGTCTTTTCGGCAATCTTAAGTGCACCGTCACGGAATGGAAGCATAGAAAGCTCTTCGCCATTGTTGCGGGTTCCTTCCGGGAAAATGCAGATGGAAATGCCATTTTTTACATAATCAATTGCCTGAAGGATCGTCTTCAGACCTTCTCTCATATTGTCTCTGTCAAGGAAGAGACAGTACAGATTCTTCATCCATGTGGAAAGAAGCGGAATCTTTTCCATTTCTTTTTTGGCAACATAACCGGTCAGACGCCTGCACCGGCTGTAAGTAAGGAGAATATCAAAATAACTGCGGTGGTTGCCGATAAAGAGTACCGGTTCATCCGGAACATTTTCTTCACCGATCACGGTTGTCGTGACACCGGTCATCTTAAGAATCACTTTAAAGCCCCACTGAACGATGTGCAGAGAACTGATATCTTTGGCTCTGCGATTGAATTTACCAATGATCCATTCCACCAGAAAAACCGGAATGGACAGGATCAGGTAAAGAATTAAAAAGACTGCGATACAGATAAATCGTATCATTACCCAAAAATCCTCTCTTTCATTGTATAAAGTAACATACTTTTCTTCGATTATACTATTCGAGGCATGAAAATACAAGGAAGATAATATGATAATAAAGAGACAAAAAAATGGAAAAGTTTGTGAATAATTATGAGAATAAAATGCCGTGTGACAGGGGTGATCTGGATGCTGATTTTCCTTGGCGGCTGTCAGGTCATGGAAAAAGAGGAAGCGGGTGGAGAAATGCTGGAATATTCCATTGTGGATGAGAAAAAAGTTCCGGCGGAAATGACCGAACGCATTGCCGGGATGGAAGAAACCCCATTTCAGATCATGTATGTGCAAGGAGACCGGCTGTATGTCGGACAGGGGTATGGGAGACAGGAAATGGAGGGATATGCGATCCGGGTTGATGGCTGTACGGAAGAAAAAGATGTGATCTGTGTACAGACAACACTTCTGGGACCGGGAAGTGACGAGACAGAAAAAGATGGGGAGGAGATGGAAAATATCTGTATGCGGGAAGATGGATTTTCCCAATACCCATATGTTGTCCTGGAAATGGCAAAAAGCGAAAAACCGGTGATATTTGAGTAGGAGGCTGACTATGGAACTGATAAGAAAACAGGTACGCATGAATCAGATGGGAAAAACAGTGACGGATCAGTTTATGATCGGTGGGGATTATAATGTACCAGATGTGAAAAGTGACGTGGGAAGAGTGCTTTCCGGTGAGGGAAGTCTGCGGATTGAAGAGACAAGAAGAGTGGAAAATTATCTCCGTGTGACGGGAAAACTGAATTTTAAAGTTTTGTATGTGACGGATTCGGGAGATCCGCGTCCCGGAGCTTTGGAAGGAATGATTCCGTTTGAGGAAATGGTCTACATGGAGGAAGAGAACGGAGAAGGCGAAGACATTGTGCAAGTTCAGCGGGTGGAATGCGGGGTATCACTGATCCATTCGAGAAAGCTTGCGGTAAAAGCACTTGCGGAAATGACGGTACATACAGAGCAGATCACAGAAAAACAGGTGACACTTGATGTGGATGGGGAAGAGGGAATCTATCTGAAAAAATGTCCGGTGGAGCTGCTGCAGCTGTTTACCGCGAAGAGAGACATTTACAGGATCAAAGAGGAGATTAAGATACCGGGGACCAAAGAGAATATCGGAACGCTCTTGTGGACAGAGGTAAGCTCCCGGAAAATGGATACCAGACTTGTGCAGGATGCTATGCTGATAAATGGAGAATTACAGATCTTTGTTCTCTATGAATCTCAGGAGGGCAAGACAGACTGGGTGGAGCAGACGGTTCCTTATGAGGGGCGGATCGAGTGTGCCGGCGCAGAAGAAGGTATGTATCATCATGTCTATGACCGGCTGGATGATATCAGTGTGGAAGTGCGGATGGATGAGGACGGTGAGATGCGTGCGCTTGGCATTGAAGCGGCACTTCAGGTTCGTCTTTTTGTCTATGGGGAAGAAAAGCTGGAGCTTTTAGAGGATGCGTATTCCCTTGATAAAAAATGTGTTTTGGAGACAGAAGAAGTTGTTGTTGAGGAGCTTCTGATGCAGAATCATTCAAAAAGTAAGATCACAGAACGATTAAGTCTGCCGGAGCTGAAAGATGAGATCCTTCAGGTGTGCCACAGCAGCGCAGACCTGCAGATAGAAAAAATGGAAGTGCAGGATGGAGGAATTCTGGCAGAGGGGATTCTAAATGTCAGCTTTCTGTATGTAAAGGCAAATGATGAAGTACCATTTGGTGTGTGGAAGGGGATGGTTCCGTTCTCGGCAATGCTTGAATGCCGGGAAGGAAGCAGCGATATGAAATATGACGTCACATATGCAGTGGAGCAGCTTGCGGTAGATCTTGCCGGAAATGATGAAGTAGAGATCAAAGCGGTCGTGGCGTTCAGGAGCTTCATGCGAAAAGCGGAAAAAATACAGATGGTGACAGAGGCTGCACTTGTGGATTATGAAAAAGAAGAGCGGATGAACCAGCCGGGAATTGTGGGATATATCGTAAAAGACGGAGATGATCTGTGGAGCCTGGCAAAGAAATATTCGACCACAGAAGAAAGCATTCTGCTTAATAATGAATTATTATCAAAAGAATTGAAAACGGGTGATAAAATATTGATTTTTCGGGAGAGTTTGAGTATACTATAGTAATGAAATGATGTATACAAGATACAAAAAAAGGTCGAAAAAATACAATAAGGAGATACACGCATGGATAAACTGGAGTTAAAAGCACTTGGGAAAATCAATCTTGGACTTGATGTGCTGGGGCGGCGGGAGAATGGTTATCACGATGTGCGCATGGTCATGCAGACGCTGTATCTGTACGATAATGTGACGCTGCAAAAGAAGTCGGCCCCAGGTATCGAGATCGATTCGAATCTTTTTTATCTGCCGAATGATGAGGACAATATTGCATGGAAAGCGGCAAAGCTTCTGATCGATGAATTTGATATCAAAGATGGGATTAGAATCCATCTGGACAAGCATATACCGGTTGCAGCGGGAATGGCAGGCGGAAGTTCCAATGCTGCGGCAGTGCTTTACGGAATGAACCAGATGTTCCGGTTGGGACTTTCTCAAAAAGAGTTGATGGAAAGAGGCGTGAAGCTTGGGGCGGATGTTCCTTACTGCATTATGCGCGGAACAGTACTCGCAGAAGGAATCGGGGAAAAACTGACGCCGCTTCCTCCGATGCCGAAATGTCAGATTCTGATCGCCAAGCCGCCGATCAGTGTATCGACAAAGATGGTTTATGAAAAGCTGGATTCCTGTGAAATCAAGGAGCATCCGGATATAGATGGTATCCTGGACGGATTGAAGAACCAGGATCTTGAGCAAGTGGCAGCATCCTTGGGTAACGTGCTGGAAAAGGTTACGGTTGAAGCATATCCGGTCATTGCACAGATCAAAGAATGTATGATGGAAGCAGGTGCTCTTGGGGCGATGATGAGTGGAAGCGGTCCGACTGTATTTGGGATTTTCAGGGATCGCAGGACAGCGAAGGAAGCATTTACAAAAGTAAAAGCACAGAATCTGGCAAAACAGATTTATCTTGCAAATGTGCATAACGTCAGGAGGAGATAAGAATGGATATGGATTTTGAAGTAAATATGAATGAATACCTGCCGTTGAGAGATGTTGTGTTCAATACACTTCGGAAGGCAATTTTAAGAGGAGAACTGAAGCCGGGAGAACGGCTGATGGAGATCCAGCTTGCCAACAAGCTTGGAGTAAGCCGCACCCCGATCCGTGAAGCAATCCGTAAACTGGAGCTGGAAGGTCTGGTTCTGATGATTCCACGAAAAGGGGCAGAAGTGGCACAGATCACAGAGAAGAATATGCAGGATGTGCTGGAAGTCAGAAAGGCACTGGAAGAGCTTTCCGTACAGCTTGCGTGTGAACGGATCACGCCGGAGCAGGTTGAAGAAATGAAGATGGCAGCTGAAGATTTCCGTAAAGTCTTAAAGAGTGGTGATGTGACGAAGATCGCTGAAGCAGATGTAAAATTCCATGATATTATCTTTGCCGCAACCAATAACCAGAGACTGATCACGCTGTTGAATAACCTGCGGGAACAGATGTACCGGTTTCGTGTAGAATACCTGAAGCAGAAGGAATGTTATCCACAGCTCCTGGAAGAACATGATAAGCTGATCGCACTGATTTCGGGTGGAGAGGTTGAAGAGGCATGTGAGCTCATGGGATGTCATATTGACAATCAGGCCTCTACAGTATCGGATGTTATCCGGAGAGATCAGGTAGAATATCACAGATAAAAATGTATAGTTTTCCATATGTTGTCAATACTCCTGGTATCAAAGACAGGAGGTACATACGAAAATGAAAAAAATAAAAGCAGTGGTGCTGATACTGATCATGATTCTGTGTGGTGCGGCATTTGCAAGGGGAATGCAGGTGGAAGCGAAGGCGAATGCAGTGCAGGAAAAGTTATCCGGTGAGGTGTTCCGCTTTCATGTGCTTGCCAACAGTGACAGCAAAGAAGACCAGGAACTTAAGATGAAGGTGAAAGAGGCTGTTGTAGATTATATGTGTGAGAATCTTTCGGATGCAGGGAATGCAGCGGAGGCGAAAGCATGGGCGATCCGCCACAAAGAAGAACTGATCCGGACGGCCAGGGAAGTCTTGCAGGAAGAAGGATGTAACGATCAGATAACAGCTGAGGTCGTGCGGTGTGAATTTCCGGACAAAACTTACGGAGACATCACCTTCCCCGCAGGCTGGTACGATGCACTCCGGATCAAGATCGGAAAGGCACAGGGGCACAACTGGTGGTGTGTTCTTTATCCGAATCTCTGCTTTATGGATTCTGTCCATGCAATTGTTCCCAAAGAAGGGAAGGAAGAGCTGCGGAGTGTGCTGACGGATGAAGAGTATGCGATGATCGTAAAAGGCACACCGGTAAAAATCAAATGGTTTTTCTTGCAATTGACGGAGTAAATGTGTAGAATATACTTCAACGAAGATGGCAGGAAAATTTGTTTCGCCTAAGGTAAAGGAAAGTTTAATGACGGATATACTTGTAAAATTATTTGTAAAAGATTATAAAGATGTAGAAAAGGTGTCTGTCCGTACAGCATATGGAGTGCTGGCAAGCGGAGTAGGCATCTTTTGTAATGTTCTGCTGACGATTGCGAAGATGGTGATAGGAATCCTTCTTCACAGTGTGTCTGTTACTGCAGATGCATTTAACAACTTATCGGATGCAGGTTCTTCGATCATTGGAATGATCGGAGTGAAGATGGCAGAAAAACCGGCAGACAAGGAGCATCCTTTTGGGCATGGCAGGCTGGAATACATAGCGGCACTGATCGTATCCTTTCTGGTGATCGAAGTTGGATTTACCTTTTTCAAAAATGCGATCGTGAAGATCCGGGAGCCGGAAGAGTTAAAATTCAGTCTGGTGTCGATCCTGATCCTGGTGTTGTCCATAGGTGTGAAGCTGTGGCTTGCGATGTTTAACCGGAAACTTGGTGAAAAGATTTCTTCCCAGGTGATGATGGCGACGGCAGCAGATGCACTTGGAGATGTGATCACGACAGCAGCGACGATCCTGTCGGTTGTATTCTGGCGGATCACAGGGATCAATATCGATGGCTTTGTCGGACTTGGTGTTTCACTGGTCGTTATGTGGGCCGGATTTGGGATTGCGAAGGATACGCTTGAGCCGCTGATCGGAATTCCGGCGACATGGGAAGATTATGAGAAGATCAAGCATTTTGTGGAAAAATACGCTGGAATCGAGGGCAGTCATGATCTGGTGATCCATAATTACGGACCGGGAAGAAGTATGGCGATCATTCATGCAGAGGTTCCGAATGATGTCCCGATTGATGTATCCCATGAGATCATTGACCGGATTGAGAGAGAGGCAATGGAACAACTGGGGATCTCGCTGACAATTCATATGGATCCGGTGGAGACTCGTAATGAAGAAGTACTTCAGGCAAAACATGAGACAGAAAAAGCTGTGGAAGCACTGGATCCGAGATGCAGTATCCATGATTTCCGCATGGTGAATGGAGAAAAACAGATCAATCTCATTTTTGATTTTGTCATTCCGAGAGAGTATTCTGAGGAAAAAGGGAATGAACTGACACTGACTTTGATGGACCGATTGCAGCATCATAACCCAAAGTATCAGTGTGTTATCACATTAGACAGAAGTTATGTGGAAGAACAGAGGTAAAAGAGATGTATACATTTGAAAGCAGAGTACGATTCAGTGAAGCAGACCATACGGAGCTTCTGACATTACCGGGGCTTGTTAATTATTTTCAGGACTGTAGTACTTTTCAGTCTGAGGATATCGGATATGGCGTGGAATCACTGAAAAAAAGCGGGCAGGCATGGATTCTTTCCGCATGGCAGATTGTAGTAAACCGTTATCCGAAACTCGGGGAACATATCCGGGTGTCCACCTGGGCAACGGATTTTACCGGACTTTTCGGACTTCGTAATTTTAAGATGGAGGATGAAGCAGGCGAGATGACAGCCTGGGCCAATTCGGTCTGGGTATATATGGATATGAAAAAAGGAAGACCATGCAGACCGGCGAAAGAAGAGGTCGAGGCTTATCGGCCGGAAGCACCACTGGATGTAGAGTTTGCGCCGCGTAAGATCGTGCTTCCAAAAGAACTGGAAGATGGAGAAAGTTTTCCGGTAAGACGTCATCAGATCGACACAAACGAGCATGTCAATAACTGCCAGTATATCCAGATGGCAATTGATGTGGTGCCGGAATGTGAGCGTGCCGGACAGATCCGGGTAGAATATAAAAAATCCGCAGTTATGGGTGATATTATTTATCCAAAGATGGCGGTAGAGGAACAGAGAAAAATAGTGGAACTTTGTGATGCGGAGGGAAATCCGTATGCGGTAGTAGAATTCAAGGAGAAATAAGAGATGGAATTAGGAAAAAAACAGATGCTTACGGTAGTAAAGGTAGTTGATTTCGGAGTATATCTGGGAGATGACAGAGAAAAGGTTCTTCTTCCGAAGAAGCAGGTTCCGGCAGGAATCGAACCGGGCGATCCGATTGAGGTGTTTTTGTATAAGGATTCTTCTGACCGTCTGATCGCAACGATAAATGAACCGAAGCTTACACTGGGGGAAAGTGCAATCCTGAAGGTAGCGCAGGTTGGCAAATTCGGTGCCTTCCTGGACTGGGGACTGGAAAAGGATCTGTTCCTGCCATTTAAGGAGCAGACTTATAAGGTGAAACCGGGGGATGAATGTCTGGTAGGACTTTATATTGATAAGAGCCAGAGACTCTGTGCGACCATGAAGGTATATGAGTATCTGACCAGTGATTCTCCTTATCAGAAGGATGATCAGGTAGAGGGAATCGTTTACGAAGTGAGTGATAATTTCGGGGCTTTCGTTGCAGTGGACGGAAAATATTCTGCGCTTGTGCCAAAGAGAGAAGCACCGAAAAGTCTAAGACCGGGAATGAAGATCCATGCGAGAGTGACAGAAGTAAAACCGGATGGAAAGCTGAATTTAAGTGTCCGTGAGAAAGCATTTATCCAGATGGATAAGGATGCGCTTCTGGTACTGGCGCGTCTGGAAGAAAAGGGCGGAGTCCTTCCGTTTAACGATAAAGCAGATGCGGAGGTGATCCGTGCGGAGTTTGATCTGAGCAAGAATGCATTCAAGCGTGCAGTCGGACATCTGTATAAAGAGCGTAAGATCGAGATCCGTAAGGACAGTATTGTTTTGAAATAGACATTGTGATTATGCACAAAAAACAGACTGTTAAATTGTTCACAATGCCCAAAACGCTGATTTAAAAAAAAACCCTTGATTTTCAAAAAAAAATTGTATATATTGAGGGTGTAAAAGATAGGAAGAGATAAAAGAAAAGGAGTGTACATCATGAAGGTACAGAATATTACAAACATTGATAAGTTTTTTGAAGTAGTAGACAGCTGCAAAGGAAAAGTAGAACTTGTAACAGGAGAAGGCGACAGACTGAATCTGAAATCTAAACTTTCTCAGTATGTTTCTATGGCAAATATTTTCTCTAACGGAGAGATTCCGGAACTGGAAATCATTGCATACGAAAAAGAAGACATCGATAAACTGGTTAACTTCATGATCAATGGCTAATTTATATAAATACCAGGAATAGTGAGAAGCAGGAATCAAAGTGATTTGGTTCCTGCTTTTTTGTGTATACGATGAGCCAAGTGCAGATTTGTGCTTGCACAAGGATCTGCATTTGGCGAATGTACATCATCGAGCTGTTAAGCGAGATGGTGTACAAAGTATACAAATCGAGTAGGAGTCAGCCTGCTCGATTGTGGAGAGAGACGGTCTGCGAGGGGGAGGTTGTGTGGCGGATTTAGAAAAAGAATAGGTGTGAAGTCCATTGTGCAGGGCATTCCGATGAGCCTCTGAGAACGAAAATTGTGTCAGCAAAGGCTTCCACAATTTTTGAGTCTCATCTCCATTGCACAATAAGTGCCTTCACACCTATTCTTTTTCTAAATCCGCCCTCAAGACTTTGGCGCAGACCTGGCGGTTGCTAAACATAAAAATTCAGGAAACTATAGAGAGATAGTTTCCTGGTATATGCGAGAGGGTATTTATATTGAGGGTGGGTTAGGTTAGTTGACGCGTAAAGATTCAATAAATGGTGTCAGGAGGGATTCGCCGTATTGAAGCAGGGAGAAGCTTCTCTGGGTGAGACACCAGGAGTAGGTGAGACCGATCTGGGCAGAGGTGATCATCTGGGAGAGCTCGACGTAGGAGTAGTCTGACTTTAGTTCTCCACATTTGATCCCGTCGAAAAGGATCTTGCGCAGGATCTTATAATAATTACGATCCGGGTTTAAAATATGTCTGGTTCCGGTAGTAGCTACCTGAAGACCGTAGAGGGACGCAAAGAGATCCATATATGGTGAGTGCTCCAGGTTATTCAGCACAAAATGGTTGAAGGCGAGCAGCAGATCGGCGGCAGGAAGCGTCCGGTCGCAGGTCTGAAGCCAGCTATCATAGTCACTGTCGTAGGAATAGGCGAGGCTGAAGAGAAGCTCA
Organism: Coprococcus sp. AM100_B19A; assembly: GCF_027662015.1. Classification (NCBI taxonomy): domain Bacteria; kingdom Bacillati; phylum Bacillota; class Clostridia; order Lachnospirales; family Lachnospiraceae; genus Coprococcus; species Coprococcus sp. AM100_B19A. Next base: position 102,503 of record NZ_JAQDKN010000008.1, on the reverse strand, counting down.
TCTTTTCCGCGAAAATGATGATAGAAGGTGCTGCGGGATTTGCCGGAAAGCTCAATGATCTGGGAAATCGTAGTTTCGTCATAGCCCTGTTCTGTGAAAAGCTTCCATGCTGCATCCATGATGTCCTGTTTTGCATGTCGTTTGCCGTGTGTTGTCATAATTGATCGTTCCTGCCTTCTTAAAAGTATTGAAGCTATTGTAACACAGGGATGTGGAGAGCGCAATGTTTTGTTTCTGCATACATTTTATTGAAAATGTCCATATAAGGATAATATGGTTGACTTTATTTGAACACTTTAGTAGAATGAAGGATATAAAAAGCAGAACGTAGTTCGGAATACAGTATCTTTTTAGATTGTAGTACGAAAACGAACTACGGTGCTTTTGGAGGTGTAAGATGGAAAAATTAAAACTTGCAGCCGGCATGACAGGAGAACAGAAGCGTTATGCGGTTGAAGCAGCACTGCTTCTGGGATTTCAGACAGAGACAGCTACATTTCCGGTGATCACAGCGGACGGTGAGATTCCGGTGCCGGAGAATATGGAAGAGTTGAAAGCCCTGTGGAAAAAGAGTACAGGGGAGACACCGGAAGAGTACGAATCAGCATCAAAGCATACAGGTCCGATCTTTGATCTGGATTTCCGTAAGGAAAAAGGGCTGGAGACGATGCTTCAGAAAGGGGATTTCCTGAAAGACGAGAATCAGGATCTTCTTCCGGATGTGTTGGATGTGAAGATTGTACTTCCGGAGGATGCAGATGATGCGATGCTCGTTGCAGCATGTAACCTGGCATGGCGTTTCGGTATGGAGACAACCGGATATAAAGGAAATATTACGGCAGATGCAGCTTATACAGGCAACCGGCTCGTTCTGGAAAAAGCAGAGCAGACAGAGCTTGTACGGGAAAAAGAAGGAGAAAGTGTAAAAGTATCTCTTCGCGGTGACGGAGAGGAACTAATCGCATTTACCTCCCGACTCTGTATGGAATTTCCACAGATCAATGGTCAGAGAAGCTGGAAAGACCTGCTGATGGATATGGTGGATGACTTTGTACTGCGCAGCGCAGATGGACAGCTTGCAGCTTTGAAAGCGATGCAGAAAGAGCAGACAGGAGAATACGAAGTGTACGGATCTCCGCTCTGGAATGATACACAGAAAAAAGAAGCCGGGGATGCAAAGGTATATAATTACAAATCCGGACAGAAGATGTACGAGAAGGTGTATGAGCTTCCGTGGGAAGTGGAAGTTTTTGAAAAACTTCTGGAAGAAAAGGTTTATCCGCAGATTAGGAAAGGAAGCAAGGTAAAGATTACCGGTGCGGTAAGTGAAAATATAAAAGTACGCCAGAAGATAAAAGAAAAAATCGAAGACAGAATCCAGATGTTAGGTGCCAAGCCTGAGGATACCTCCGTTATCTGTGCATACAAACAGGGATATTCCTGGATCGTTGAAGAGATGCTTCCGGTGATGAAGGAAGCGCAGGCAGATCAGGTTGAGATTTATTTCAAACCGTTCCTGCCGGAAGGTCAGACAGACTGGCTGGATGAGAACGGTGCAACCCCGTCCTATCACAATCTGAATGCAGACACTCCGGACAAGTGGTATGATCTTCCGATCCGCTATCTGCAGGAACTGTATCCGGTAGAAGATATTCTGGTAAAAGAGCTTGGAATTGAAAGAGATAAAGTCATTTTCAAAGTTTATGAAGGCGAAGAAGATATCACTTATCTCTGCAAGGGGATCAAGGACGAAAAGGTCTGCTGTGAGGATACTTACAAAGCAGTCTGGTCGGAAAGACCATATATGGATGAATATCCGCAGATGGGAAAGGTTCATCCGGCAACCGGTTATGTAAAAGCAGAGATTGACGGACAGGAAGTATTTTATCAGACCGTCCGTACCGATATGGAAGAGATCTGGGATGTTTACCAGAAGGAAGTTCTTCCGGATTGCAGACGATATATTGAGGAAAAGACAGGCGGAAAGATTTCCGCAGACCTGCAGCCGTTCTTCCATGAACTGCGTCTGGACGTGACCGCAAGTGAACCGGACTATGCGACCGGATCAAGAGAGGATCTGATCTCTTCACTGGATGCTTTGCATGAAGATATGTATTTTGTCGGAAGCGACTATTTTAAAAATTACGGTGTGAAGAAAGCAGATGTCATGCTGGATGCGCCGGGACTGATCCTTCCGGTGATCCATGAAAAAGAAGGCAGACCGGTATTTAAGGTGACACTGACCGAGCCGTTAAAAGAAGAAGCATGCATTGTAAAAGATGGAAAAACGGTTCTTTTACAGAGAAAACGGGAAGAAGCAGATGCATGGATTCGTGCTATTTCATGGGAAAATGATAATTTTACTTTCCATATCCGCACAAATGGGGTACAATCTAATGTATTACACACTTACTCAACATTGTGGTCAAAGGGTGTACTAGCAGAGTGTGAAAGTGTTGCAGCAGGTACGAAGCTTTTGTTTGAAAGTGAGCAGGGCGAGATACAGTATGCAGCACTTACACCGGAAAGAGAAGAAAAACCAAAGACGAAACGGATTGAAGAGATTGACCTGCATGAGCATGAACTGATCGGATATGATACTTACCGTGAGATCATCGAAGAATTGAAGCAGGTTCCTGGAATCGAAGTGTTCCGGACTGCGGTATCTTATACAGGACGTGAACTCTATGCAGTATGGATCAAACCGGAATACGAAGGTTATCTGTCCATGACGAAGCGTATATCAAGAATTCCTGGCGAGATGATCAATGCAAGACATCATGCAAATGAAGTATCTTCGACAAATGCAGCATTTATCCTGATCAAGAAGCTGCTGACAGAAGATGTTTACAAAGATTTACCGGATAAACTGAATCTGGTAATCGTTCCGATGGAAAATGTGGATGGTGCGGCAATCCATTATGAATTGCAGAAAGAGCATCCAACCTGGAAATTCCATGTGGCAAGATTTAATTCGCTTGGAAAAGAGTTCTACTATGAACATTTCCAGCAGGATACGATCCACAGCGAGGCGATGGGATTAACCCGTATTTATGACCGGTATGTCCCGGATATGATCGTGGACAATCACGGAGTACCGAGCCATGAATGGGAGCAGCAGTTTTCAGGTTATACCTCCCCGTCTTACAAAGGCTTCTGGCTTCCGAGATCTCTGCTTTATGGTTATTTCTGGTATGTGACCAATCCAGAGTACAAGGACAATTACCCGGTCAATAAGGTAATGGAAGATGTGATTGCAGACAAGATTGCCGAGTATCCGGAGATGAGAGAATTGAACCGTGAATGGAGTGCTCAGTTTGAAAAATATGCACATGCATGGATGCCGAAATTGTTCCCGGCAAACTATTATAAAGAAATGATCAACTACTGGATCCCGTTCGCGGCAGATCCAAACCATCGTTATCCGTCGATCCGTTTTCCGTGGATCACAACGGTTGCTTATACCAGCGAGGTTGCAGATGAGACCGCACAGGGTGAATACCTGAATTTGTGTGCAAGGGCTCATGTGGCACATGACGAGGCGACTATCCGGATGTTGATGGAAGCAGTGCATGTGATGGAATGTCATCTGGAAGAGCAGGATGGACAGATTTTGACCAGTTACATAAGACAGCGTCCGATGATTGTCAAAGTGACTGGAAAAAATAAATAACTTTTTAATACTTTTCTAAAGGAGGAGTTAGGTATGGAACTCATCAAATTACTTGGCGTGTTAATCGTAATCGTTGGATTCGCGCTGAAACTGGATTCAATCCTCATTATTTTCCTGGCCCTTATCGCGACAGGGATTGTTGGAGGACTTGGAGTGGGCGGACTTCTGGAAACAATCGGTACAAACTTTGTAGCGAACAGAAGTATGGCAATCTTTATCATGATCCTGCTGGTTACAGGTACACTGGAAAGAAACGGTCTGCGTGAAGCAGCGGCAAACCTGATCCGTAAAGTAAAAAGTGCGACAGCAGGTAAGCTTGTTGCTGTATATGGTATGCTGAATGCTCTGTTTGGAGCATTCAATGTCAGCTTCGGTGGAGTTGCCGGATTTATCCGTCCGGTACTGCTTCCGATGATCGAAGGTGCGATCAGCAATAAAGAAGGAAAAGCAAATGAAGATCACGTAGAAGAAGCAAAAGGACTTGCTGTTGCTATGCAGAACTTCACATGGTTCTTCTTCCAGGTACTGTTCGTAGGTGGTGCCGGCGGAATCCTTGTACAGACAACACTTGCAGGTCTTGGATACGAAGTAGAACTGATCGACCTTGCAGCAGCTGAAATCCCGGTAGCATTAGTTGCACTTGTTGTTTCCTGCGCATTTGTTATTGTGAAAGATAACAAACTGATGAAGAAATACTATGGAAAATCAACAGATACTAAGAAATAGAGGGAGGAAGACAGATGAGTAATTTAAAATTTATACAGGTCGGCGATTCGTTTAATGCAATCGGACTGAATGTAGTATGGGTAATTATCGGATTGATCACGATTTACGCAGGAATCAAGAACCTGCTGGATAAAGAGAATCCGTCAAGAGTCGGAACCGCTGTTTTCTGGTGCTCTTTCGGTATCGTTTGTGGATTTGGTTCATGGCTCCCGGCAAAGGTTTCTGGTGCGCTTGTTCTGATCATGTGCCTGCCGCCAATCTTCAAGAAAGTAAAAATCGGAAAAACAGATAATCCGACAAAGGAACACACAGAACAGCAGTTTAAGAAGATCGGAATGAAGATATTTGTCCCGGCATTCTCCGTAGCGGTATGCTCTCTGTTCTTTGCATTATTCAGTAATATGAGTTCTATGGTCGCAATTACCGTTGGTGTGATTGTAGCTATGATCTTACTGATGGCATTCGATGCAAAACAGAATAAACCGGCAGTCTTTTTGAATGATTCTGAAAGATTCCTTGGAATCACAGGACCTCTCAGTATGCTGCCACAGCTGCTTGGATGTCTTGGAGGTGTATTTACCGCTGCAGGAGTTGGCGATGTAATCGCACAGCTTGTTGAAAAGATTGTTCCAAAGGGAAATGTAAATATCGGGATCATCGTTTATGCAATCGGTATGGTACTCTTTACCATGATCATGGGAAATGCATTCGCAGCTATCACCGTTATGACAGTTGGTATTGGTGCACCGTTCGTTCTTGCTTACGGTGCTAATCCGGTGGTGATCGGTATGCTCGCACTTACATGTGGATACTGTGGAACTCTGCTTACACCGATGGCAGCGAACTTCAACATCCTGCCGGTTGCGATCCTGAACATGAAGGACCGCTGGGGCGCTATCAAAAATCAGGTTCTGGTTGCAATTTTTATGCTTGTGTTCCAGATCTGTTATATGATAGTATTAAAGTAAATAAGACATAAGTAGCTAAGGTCATTATTTCACTGGAAAGGCAGAAAATAATGGCCTTAGAATTCGTAAGCTTATTCTAGTTTTTGGTATGGAGAAAGAAGAGGGACATATGACACCGAATATGGAACGGGGTGCCCGGATCATTATTCACGAATGGGTAAAAGTAAGGGCGTGGGACAAAGTACTGATCGTGACATCGAAGGAATATCTTGCAGAAGCAAAAGCAATGGAAAAAGAGGCTTCCGGAAAAGCACGGTCAGTGAATACACTGCTTGTCGAGAACAAGGGGCGCCATGTGGGAATCTTTTTTGATGATAATGAAGCAGTTTTTGATCCTTATACGGCAATTATCGCGGCGACAGAGTATTCGCTGGTGACAACGAAAGCCGCAAAGCGTGCGATACAAAGACACAAGAAATTTCTGTCCTTGCCACTGGCAACCAATGACGGAAGATCTTTTCTGGAATACGATTTCCTGACGATGGATACGAAGAAGAGCCGGCTGATGGCAAAGGCATTTATCAAATATCTCAAGTATTCAGAAAAAGTCCGTGTGACAACTCCGGCAGGAACGGATATGATGTTCTACAAAGTGGGCAGAGATCCGGGATTTTTTAACGGAGTTCTAAAGGATGGAAAGGGATATTCTTCTTCCAGTATTGAGGTCTATGTCCCGATCGAGGAGACAAAGACAGAAGGTGTGATGGTGCTTGACGGTTCTCTGGGATATATTGGTCGCGCAGAGGAACCGACAAGGATTTTATTTAAAGGCGGACGGATTACGGAGATTGAAGAGACTCCGACCGGTATTCGGTTGAAAAAATACATGGAAGATTATCAGGATTCCCGGATCTATATTGCGGGAGAACTCGGAATCGGGCTTAATTCATGCTCACAATGCCTTGGAAACTGCTATATTGAAGATGAATCTGCTTATGGGACATTCCATGTAGGACTTGGGCGTAATATTGCTCTTGGAGGTATTCAGAACGCCAAAGGACATTTTGATTTGGTATGTATGGAACCGGATATCTACACGGACAACCGACAGATTATGCAGCAGGGGAAGGTTATTATCCCGGAGCCTGTGTTATACTAAGAGATATAAAGGAGGAAATTAACATGAAGGTTTTATTAACAGGATTTGATCCATTTGGAGGAGAAAGCGTAAACCCGGCATTCGAGGCAATCAAGCTTCTTCCGTCAACAATTGCGGGGGCAGAGATCGTATATGTAGAGATCCCTACAGAATTCAAGAAAAGTGCACCGGCAGTTGAAGCGGCAATCAAAGAACATAACCCGGATATAGTGATCAATGTAGGTCAGGCAGGCGGACGTTCCTGCGTCACTGTAGAAAAAGTAGGAATCAACCTTGCAGATGCCCGGATTCCGGACAATGCAGGTGACCAGCCACTTGATGAGCCACTTCAGGCAGACGGTCCAACCGGATACTTTGCAACAATTCCGGTAAATGCAATGGTTCAGAATGTACGTGCTCACGGACTTCCATGCCATGTATCTTTCACGGCAGGAACCTACGTATGCAACTGTGTAATGTACAATGTACTGCATATGTGTGCAACCAAATACACTAACATCCGTGCCGGATTTATCCATGTACCATATGCCTGCGATCAGGTTGTAGATAAGGCGAACGGAATGGCAAGTATGCCGCTTGAGACAATCGCAAAGTCTCTGGAGTATTGTGTTGAAGCTGTAGTGAATAATACAGAAGATATAAAAGAGACTATGGGAACTACCCACTAGTTTTATGAAAGAAAAAAGTACCGCTGTGTCAGAATGAAGCTGATGCGGCGGTTTTTTTGTAAAAATTTTATTGGAAATATAATTTCATGTCGCTTAATGAAAATGGACGTTCATTATATGTTAAGAAATTCTATTATAAAGAAAAAGAATTGATTTGTCACGGGCAGGAATGTTATGTATAATATGCATAAAGAAAGTCGAAGCGGAAATAAGAAAAATGAACAATTTTATGAACGGAGAGAGCTTTTTCAAAAAACAAGTTGATTAAGAAGGTGAAGAAAAAAATCTAGTGGGGAAAAGATTATCGTAAAAATAGAATATGGATGGAAAACAATAACAGAGGCGAAGGAGAAGTGAAATGAGTAATTTAATGGGGATGCTGACGACTATCCAAAGTTATGTATGGGGACCTCCGACATTGTTGCTGTTGATCGGTACAGGGCTTTACTTTACGATTAAATTGAGAGGACTGCAGATCACAAAATTTCCACGTGCAGTAAGGGCCATTTTTGAAAAAGAAAGTGGGACCGGAAGCGGAGAAGGAGATGTATCGGCATTTGCGACTCTATGTACAACGATGGCAGCAGACATAGGAACGGGAAGTATTGTTGGAGTTGCAACGGCGCTTCGAATTGGTGGACCGGGATCGTTATTCTGGATGTGGATTTCAGCCATACTTGGTATGGTGACGAAATACTCAGAAAGTCTTTTAGCGGTAAAATACCGAGTGACGGACGAGAATAACCAGATGGCCGGCGGACCGATGTTTTATATCCAAAATGGTATGGGAGAGAGATTTATCTGGCTTGCAAAAGTCTTTTCTGTGTTTGGCATGTGTACAGCGTTATTTGGCTGCGGAACGTTCCCGCAGGTAAATGCGATCACAGAATCTGTCAATGTGACATTTCATATACCGATCATTGTAGCAGGAGTCATCATAACAGTGCTTACTGCAGTTGTAACGATCGGAGGAATTAAAAGTATTTCAAAGGTTGCTGAAATTGTAGTGCCGATCATGGCGCTTACTTTTCTCGGAGGCTCGGTAGTGGCGCTGGTGATTAACCGGGCTGCAGTACCGGGTGCTTTTAAGGCCATTTTTACCTGTGCATTTGCAAAAGAATCGGTAATAGGAGGAACTGCAGGAACAGGTGTCATTACGTTTATGACGGTTATGAGAACCGGGATTGCCAGAGGTGTCTATACAAATGAGGCAGGACTTGGAAGTTCACCGATCGTGGCAGCAGCGGCGAAGACGAATTCCGGTGTAAGACAGGGCCTTCTTTCCATGACAAGTGTGTTTGTTACTACGATTCTGACCTGTTCCATGACAGGACTAGTTATCATCAGCAGCGGGCTGATGGACAGTTCGGATATGAACGGAAGCACACTTGTTACAGCTGCTTATAACATGTGTCTGCCACACAATATAGGCATGCATCTGATCGCAGTAGGAATTATGTTCTTTGCATTTACCACTATTCTGGGATGGAATTATTACGGAGAACGCTGCCTGGTTTATCTGACCGGCACAACAAAATGGATCAAACCATATAAGATCATCTACATTGCAGCGATTGCACTGGCACCGTTTTTATCACTGGAACCAATCTGGCTTCTTGCAGATATCACGAATGCGCTGATGATCATTCCAAACCTGATCGCAATCATTGCACTTAGAAAAGTGATCATTGGGGAAACAAAACTGTATTTTTCAAAACGAAATGAAGAAAAAATGTCTGCTGCGGTAAAAGCAGTGGAGTAAGAAAAGAAACCACCGCATTGGAAATGAGATCTGATGCGGCGGTATTTTTGCGTTAGAGGATAAATAAGGTTGTGACACCAACGCCCCAAAAAGAAAGTTAACACGATTCCCGCTTTCAGGGGTTCATCGGAATGTTTTGCCGAGGGGAACCGGAGTACATATATTTGAAAATCCGCCGCCCACCAACCTATAAAATTTTCCCCACACCAGTTGGAAATCCCCATCATTTCTGCTAAAATGGAACACAGAGAAAAGGAGCGAACACAATATGAATTTTGCGCATTTGCACGTCCACACGGAATACAGCCTTCTGGACGGTTCGAATAAAATTAAAGAATATGTTGCCAGAGTCAAAGAACTGGGGATGACAGCGGCTGCGATCACAGACCACGGTGTCATGTATGGCGTCATTGACTTCTACAGAGCCGCAAGAGCGGCAGGAATCAATCCTGTACTGGGATGTGAAGTCTATGTGGCACCGGGATCCAGATTCGATAAAACAGCCGTAGGACGCGATGAGGACCGATATTATCACCTGGTACTTCTTGCCGAGAATAATACAGGATACGCCAATCTGATGAAGATCGTGTCACGTGCATTTACGGAAGGTTACTATTATAAGCCAAGAGTAGATTATGAGCTTCTGGAGACCTATCACGAAGGAATCATTGCCCTCAGTGCATGTCTTGCCGGAGAGGTACAGAGAAACCTGGCGAGAGGGATGTATGAAGAAGGAAAAAAAGCTGCGCTTCATTATGAACAGATTTTTGGGAAAGGCAACTTTTTCCTGGAACTGCAGGATCATGGGATCCCGGAACAGCGCACCGTTAACCAGCAGTTGATGCGTCTGTCGCAGGAAATTGGAATCGACCTTGTGGCGACAAATGACGTGCATTATACTTACGCAGAAGATGAAAAGCCACATGATATCCTGCTTTGCCTTCAGACAGGGAAAAAGCTCGCAGACGAGGATCGGATGCGCTATGAAGGCGGACAGTACTACGTGAAGTCCAAAGAAGAGATGGCAGCACTTTTCCCATATGCACCGGAGGCGCTGGAAAATACACAGAAGATTGCAGACAGATGCCATGTAGAGATTGAATTTGGTGTGACAAAGCTTCCGAAATTCGATGTGCCGGAAGGATTTACCTCATGGGAATATTTGAATAAGCTCTGTTTTGACGGACTAAAAAGACGATATGGAGAAGACCCGGATCCAGCCCTTGTGGAGCGCCTGAATTATGAATTGGGCGTTATCAAAAGCATGGGTTACGTGGATTACTTCCTTATTGTATGGGATTTCATTCATTTTGCAAAAAGCAACGGAATCATGGTTGGACCTGGGCGTGGATCTGCGGCAGGAAGCATTGTGGCGTACACACTTGCGATCACCAATATCGATCCGATCCGGTATCAGCTGCTGTTCGAGCGTTTTCTGAATCCGGAACGTGTGTCCATGCCCGATATCGACGTGGACTTCTGTTTTGAAAGAAGGCAGGAAGTCATTGATTATGTTGTGCGTAAATACGGCAAAGACCGGGTAGTGCAGATCGTAACCTTTGGTACACTGCAGGCGCGCGGGGTGCTGCGGGATGTGGGAAGAGTTATGGATCTTCCGTATGCTTTTGTGGATTCAATTGCAAAGATGATTCCGAAAGAACTGAATATTACACTGGATAAATCCCTGAAGATGAACCATGAGCTGAAGAAGCTCTATGATGAAGACCCACAGGTAAAAGAGCTGATCGATATGTCAAAGAGACTGGAAGGTCTGCCACGGCATACATCCATGCATGCCGCGGGAGTCGTGATCAGCCAGAAGGATGTGGATGAATATGTTCCGCTGGCACTTGGAGCGGACAACAATGTAGTCACACAGTTTACCATGACCACGCTGGAAGAACTGGGACTTCTGAAAATGGATTTCCTTGGGCTTCGTACCCTGACCGTCATCCAGGATGCGATCAGACTGGTTGAAAAAAGTACCGGTGTGAAGCTGGTAACAGAAAAATTAAATTATAATGATAAAGCAGTGCTTGACTATATCGGAACCGGAAAGACGGACGGTATTTTCCAGATAGAAAGTGCAGGGATGAAGAGCTTCATGAAGGAACTTCGTCCACAGAGTTTGGAAGATATTATCGCCGGAATTTCTCTTTACCGGCCAGGTCCGATGGATTTCATTCCACAGTATATCAAAGGAAAGAACCATCCGGAGCTGATTACTTACGAATGCCCGCAGTTAAAGCCGATCCTGGCACCGACCTATGGCTGCATTGTATACCAGGAACAGGTTATGCAGATCGTGCGTGACCTTGCCGGATATTCACTTGGGCGAAGCGACCTTGTACGCCGTGCCATGAGTAAGAAAAAGGGCGACGTGATGCAGAGAGAGCGTCAGAATTTTGTATATGGTAATGAAGAAGAAGGCATTCCGGGCTGTGTCAAAAATGGAATCGATGAAAAGGTTGCGAATAAGATCTATGATGAAATGATCGATTTTGCGAAGTATGCGTTCAACAAATCACATGCGGCAGCGTATGCGGTTGTCTCATACCAGACAGCGTATCTGAAATATTATTATCCGGTAGAATATATGGCAGCGCTTATGACTTCTGTCATCGACAATCCGGGAAAGGTTGCCGAATACATTTACACTTGCCGACAGATGGGAATTTCTATCCTGCCGCCGGATATCAATCGTGGGGTTGGTGATTTTTCTGTAGATAACGGTAATATCCGTTACGGACTTGCGGCGATCAAGGGGGTTGGAAGACCGGTGATTGAGCAAATCATCCGGGACAGAGAAGAGCATGGCACGTTTCGTGATCTGAAGGATTTTCTGGAACGGCTTTCCGGTAAGGAAGTCAATAAACGTGCGGTAGAAAACTTTATCAAATCCGGCGCATTTGACAGTCTGAAAGGGACCAGAAAGCAGTTTATGATCATTTATGTACAGATCATGGATCAGGTAGCACAGAACAAGAAAAATTCGCTTGCCGGACAGATGTCGCTCTTTGATATTGTAGATGACGAACAGAAAAAAGAATTTGAGGTCACGCTTCCGGATGTGGGAGAATACCAGAAGGAAACGATGCTTGCATTTGAAAAAGAAGTACTCGGCGTGTATATCAGCGGACATCCATTGGAAGAATATGAAGAGAAATGGCGCAAGAGTATTTCCGCAACGACATTGGATTTTCAGCTTGATGAAGAGACCGGACGGACAAAAGTGCGTGACGGGTCAAGGGAGATCATCGGTGGTATGATCACATCGAAGACGATCAAATATACAAAGAAGAATCAAACGATGGCATTTATTACCGTAGAGGATCTTCTTGGAACGGTAGAGGTTGTCATTTTCCCGCAGAGCTATGAGAAAAGCCAGCAGTATCTGCAGGAGGACAGCAAAGTATTTGTGCGGGGACGTGTATCGGAAGAAGATGATAATGCAAGTAAGCTGATCTGTGAAGAGGTGATTCCGTTTGAGATGATGAAAAAAGAACTGTGGATCCAGTATACCGACAAACAGAGTTACCTTCAAGATGAGCAGAATCTGTTCCGGATGCTCGCGGAAAGTGAGGGTGAGGACCAGGTTGTAATCTTCTGCAAAGCGGAGAGAGCGGTAAAAAGACTTCCTAAAAACGCAAATATCCAGGTAGAACCTGGAATTTTGAGCAGATTGACGAATTATTTTGGAGAAGATTGTGTAAAAGTAATAGAAAAACCCATTGAAATGAAGGGGTGAATATTATACAATAACGTGTGGATTGAGATAAATTAAGCAAAAGGATAGTAAAGTTACAAAGTAGAAGAGACGGAGGAGACATATCATGGCAGAAAAAGTAATCAGAACTATCGGCGTATTGACCAGTGGTGGAGACGCACCGGGAATGAACGCTGCAATCCGTGCAGTTGTAAGAACCGCATTGGGAAAAGGACTGAAGGTAAGAGGAATCAGAAGAGGTTATTCAGGACTTCTTAACGAGGAAATTATTGATTTAAGTGCCAGAGATGTATCAGACACGATCCAGAGAGGTGGAACGATTCTTTTGACAGCCCGTTGCGAGGAAATGCGTACACCAGAAGGACAGCAGAAAGCAGCAGCAATCTGTAAGAAATATGGAATTGACGGTCTGGTAGTTATCGGAGGAGACGGTTCCTTCAAGGGAGCACAGAAATTATCTGATTTTGGAGTAAATACAATCGGACTTCCGGGAACGATCGATCTTGATATCGCATGTACAGAATACACAATCGGATTCGATACAGCGGTTAATACAGCGATGGAAGCAATTGACAAAGTACGTGATACATCTACATCACATGAAAGATGTAGTGTTATCGAAGTTATGGGACGTGATGCGGGATACCTTGCACTGTGGTGCGGTATTGCCAATGGAGCAGAGAAGATTCTTCTTCCTGAGGAACATGACTACGATGAAGCAAAGATTATTGCAGACATCAAAGAAAGCAGAAAACGCGGTAAAAAGCATTACATTATCATCAATGCCGAAGGTATCGGTGATTCTATGAATATGGCAAAGAGAATCGAAAAAGAGACGGGTATGGAGACACGTGCTACTATTCTTGGTCATATGCAGCGTGGAGGAAGCCCGACAGCAAAAGACAGAGTTTATGCATCTATCATGGGATCTCTTGCTGTAGATCTTCTTCTTGAAGGAAAAACAAACCGTGTAGTAGGATACAAACATGGCGAGTATATTGACTTCGATATCAACGAAGCACTGGCAATGCAGAAAGGAATTCCGGAGTACCAGTACGATATCGCAAAACAGCTTGCCATCTAATAACAGACAGATTGGATGACGTGTATGACACAGGATGTATTATTGACGATTTCCGGACTGCATGATATGGCATTTGCAGATCCGGAAGAAAATGAAGAGAATGAGCCGATCGAAGTGATTACTCCGGCGAGCTATTACTGGAAGAACGGAAAGCATTATATTCTTTATGATGAAGTAATGGAAGGGATTCCGGGGGTGGTTAAGAATAAGATCAAGATCACCGGTGAAGATTCGATGGAGATCATGAAGAGCGGAATTACGAATGCACATATGGTATTTGAGAAGAATCAGATGAATGTCACATATTATGATACACCGTATGGGCAGCTTCATGTCGGAATTCATACACGGAAGCTGGATGTGAATGTGGATGATGAGCGAATTGATATTGCTGTGGAGTACGGGCTTGATGTGAATCATGAAGCGACGGCAGACTGCCGGATCGCAATGAGCATAAGACCGAAAGCACAGGCAGAGGAAGCAATTTCAGGAAAATAAAACAAAAAGGGTAAATGATTCAATCAGCTCAGAATCATTTACCCTTTTTTGTTACTTGTTCCGCAGTCTTGCCCAGAATCCTTTTTTCTTAGGTGGAGTCTCAAGAGAACCTCTGACTCCTTTTACTGCAGTGATGTAAATACCGCTTACGGTTGCTTTTACTTCTTTTTTGACTGGAATAAGATCATAGATGCTTGCATCACACATCAGAGTCATGATCTTTGGTCCGACTTTTGCCTTGACTACAGGTACCTTTGAACGACGAAGATACTTAGGTGTATTCTCAAGAACAACTGACGGGAAACCGGCATCTTTAAGCTTCATCTTACCTTTGTCGATAACCAGGATGTTGACCTGCTGTGCAGCAGCTGCAATCATCTCTTCCTGTTCTGCCTGCTTTTTCTGCGCTTTCTTACCGAGGAAATACAGAACAACCAGGGCGATAAGCAGTACGGCAAGAATTACCAGTAATACGATCGTTATCTTACTCACGGGTTTTCCTCCTCAAATCATATTTACACATAGCTTATTGTAGCATTGTTTGTAGACAAGTGCAAGTAATTTGAAGTTTTTGGCGGCTTTTTGAAAGTAATGGAAAATCTGAAATAAATGTGAATTTTGGGAAATCCCTTTTCAATGACGGATTATGTGTTATAATCATATGTAGCGCTCTGATGTGGGTGATTCGGACAGTCAGAGAGAATGAAGATATAAGAGGTGTAAAAGAAAATGAAAAAGAAATTAGCAGTACTGGCAGCAGGTATCTGTGCATTGTCATTATTTCTTACCGGATGCTCCGGTGAGATTTCCAATGATTATGTTACGATTACAAAATATAAAGGTGTGGAGATTGATAAAGTAGATGCGGATGCGGTATCGGATAATGATGTAGAAGCACAGATCAACAGTGTACTTCAGTCTAAATCAACTACAACAGAAGTTACAGACCGTGCAGCACAAACCGGAGATACGGTAACGATCGACTACGAAGGAAAGAAAGATGGTGTGGCATTTGATGGTGGAACAGCGACAGATGCACAGCTTACATTAGGAAGTGGTCAGTTTATTGACGGATTTGAGGATGGCGTTGTCGGACACAATATTGGCGATACTTTTGATCTGAATCTGACTTTCCCGGAGAACTATGGAAATGAAGATCTTGCAGGTCAGGCAGTTGTATTTACCGTTACACTGAAGGGAATCAGCCAGACCGATCTACCGGAACTTACCGATGAATTTGTACAGAGTGTTTCTGATACTTCCAAGACGGTGGAAGAGTACAAAAAGGAAATTAAAAAATCTCTGAAAAAAAACAGCAAAGAAAACCAGCAGAATACAATCAAGGAAAATGCATGGAAAGCAGTACTTGAGAACACAACTGTGAACAAGTATCCGAAGAAGGATCTGAAGAATATGATCAGTTCGATCAAGACACAGTATAAGAATATGGCATCTTATTATAACGTTGATTTTGCAGATTTCCTTAAACAGTATATGAATATGGATGAGGAAACTTTTAATTCAAAGGCAACTCAGGCTGCAAAGGATCAGGTAAAGGCCAACCTTGCGGCAGATCTGATCATTGAGAAAGCAAAGATCAATGTGTCAGATAAGACACTTGAGAAGAAGTATAAGGAGTATGCAAAGGCTTACGGATACGAAGATGTAGATGCACTCAAAAAAGCACTGGAAGATGCCGGAAACCTGGAGAATCTGGAGAAGACAGCAAGACTGGATATCGTAGAAGACTGGGTAGCAGACAACTGCAAGCAGGTGAAAAGTACTTCATCTGACAGCAGCAAAAGCGGTTCAAACAGTACAGGAAGTACCGGCAGCACAGAAAGTACAAAATAGATATAAGCAAACATTCAAAAGGCGGAGAATAAAATCTCCGTCTTTTTTCTTCCTGAAGGGAATGGTATGATATAGAAAGTAATTGTTTTTACAAAATGAAATATACTACAGGAGGACAAGATGAAAGCAGTACTTTTTGATATGGATGGCATCCTGATCGATACAGAGAAATATCTGACAGTATACAAACAAAAGGCAATGCGGGAGGCGGGATACCGGTTGGATCTGGAAACGGCATACAAATTCCGCAGTTGTGCATCCGTATTTGCAAGAGAACAGATGAAGGGAATTTTTGGAGAGGATTTCCCATACGATGAGCTCAGACGGCGCAGACAGGAACTGATGAGTGATCACATTGCGCGTTTCGGAATTGAGAAGAAACCGTATGTGGAAGAGACGATCAAGGAGCTGAAAAGACGTGGTTATCAGACGGCAGTCGTGACGGCTACAGCGGAAGACAGGGCTGTGCGTTATCTGGAAATGGTCGGATTTAAAGAGCTGTTTGATGAGATCATCAGTGCATCTATGGTGAAATTGGGAAAACCGAGACCGGATGTGTATCTCTATGCCTGTGAGAAGATCGGGCGGAAGCCTGAAGAGTGCATGGCGGTCGAAGATTCACCAAACGGGGTAAATGCGGCTTACCAGGCGGGCTGCCATGTGACGATGGTTCCGGATCTGACACCTGCAGACGAAGAGGTCAAAAAGATGGCAGATCATGTCGTTCCAGACCTGCGAGGACTTCTGGAATATCTGAAATAACCCCTGAAAATGAGGAGAGCCGATATCCGGTTTCCCGAATATCGGCGTTTATGAAAAAGAAAAATTTTATTATGTGAAAAGGTTTATTTCCTTTTGACAATTATTAGTATACTCGTATCTTGTGAAAAAAGTGTGTTTATAATTTGAAAGAATTATGAACGTTTGTGAACATATTATACATATATTCTGAAGGGACCGCAGACAGCAGAGTCTGCAGCCCGACAAAAGGGATTTAGTCTGTTCCGGGAAGCATCGACCGGACGAAAAGTGAAAACAATTCCCGCATACATGGAGAAGTAAAAAACATGGATTCCGGATGCCACTGAACGCCAAGTGCAAAAGGCTGTCCTTCGATTTCAATTGCCTCAACTGTGCCATCAGAAGTGTGTGCACATGCATGGACATTTTTCCCGAGCAGATGAACGGACTGATGGTGAAAACTATTGGTATACAGAGTGTCTCCGGTTAGTTCATGAAGATGGCTGTCTTTGGTGATGAAAATCTGGTGCCACATATCGCTGCGGTTCTGTGAGGTCTGCATATGCAGAAAAGGATCTCCGGGCTGACAGGAAAGATCCTGGTAGATACTTCCGCCACAGGCGGCGTTGAGCACCTGCATACCCCGGCAGATGCCGATTACCGGAAGATGACGTTTTAAGATTTCCTCTGCAAAATGAATCTGGAAAAGATCCACAGAAAGATTGGTCTGTCCTACACCTGGAAGTGGATCTTCATTGAAGAGAAACGGTGTAAAATCACCTCCTCCGGGGAGCAGAAATCCATCGCATATGTCAAGATAAGAATTGATCGGGAAGTCCTGAGGAAGAATCGGTATCAGTAGGGGGATTCCTCCGGAAATGCGGACTGCCCGCACATAGGTATCGGTTACAAACTGGTTTTTGCCGTCGAAGCCACAGCATAAGATTCCAACAACTGGTTTCATATTTACAATCCTCCTCTTTATCAGATAAATCAGTTGTTACAAAATATGTGGAGTCTGTATGAAATATGTATTATAATAGAAAAAGCAACATGCCAGATGGCAGGAAAGGAGTTCCTATGAAACTGGTTATTCCGGAATATAAAACATTAGAACTTGATACGATATTTTTAGATATGAACGGGACGATCGCTGTGGACGGCGTGATCCCGCCGAGTGTGAAGGAACGTCTTATCGCACTTTCAGAGCAGTTCCGAATTTATGTACTGACTGCAGATACGCATGGAAATGCGAAAGCGCAGTGCGAAGGGCTTCCGGTGATCCTGGAGACATTTCCGACAGGTAATGCAAAGGAGTATAAAAGGGAATTGGTAAAAGCAACCGGTGCAAAACGCTGTGTGGCAATCGGTAATGGCAGAAACGATGAGTGGATGCTGAAAGAGGCGGCGCTTTCCATCGCTGTTATGGACCGGGAAGGGGTCTATGGGAAATTATTGAAAAATGCGGATCTCTGTGTCAGATCTATGCAGGATGGACTGGATCTTCTGCTCTATCCAGGTCGGATCATTGCAGGACTCCGTGGATAATATTTGCAGAAGAATACGTAAGAGTATGTGGAAGGAGAAAAGATGCGTCAGGCTATAGTGACATTGAAAAAGGGCGAGGGACGTCTGCTGAAATCAGGCGGCGCCTGGATATTCGATAATGAAATTGATTCGATTATGGGAGAATTTGAGAATGGTGATATTGTGATCGTCCATGATTTTGACGGGTACGGAATGGGAAGAGGATTTATCAATATGAATTCTAAGATCCGGATCCGTATGATGACAAGAAAGCAGGATCAGGAGATCGATCATGCATTTCTGGAAATGCGGGTGAGAGATGCGTGGGAATACCGGAAAAAGACAGTAGATACATCAAGCTGCCGTGTGATTTTCGGGGAAGCGGATTTTCTTCCCGGACTGGTGATTGATAAATTTTCGGATGTGTTGGTTGTAGAGTCTCTTGCACTCGGAATTGACCGGATGAAAGAAGAAATCGTGGACATTTTGAAAGCGGTACTTTCAGAAGATGGAATTACGATCCGTGGCGTGTATGAACGAAGCGATGCAAAGGTTCGTCAGAATGAAGGCATGGAGAGAGTCAAAGGCTTTATCGGTGAAGAATTTGATACCAAAGTTGAGATTGTGGAAAATGGTGTCAGATATATGGTTGATGTCAAAGACGGACAGAAGACAGGATTTTTCCTGGATCAGAAATACAATCGTCTGGCAATCCAGAGACTTTGCAAGGATGCAGAGGTGCTGGACTGCTTCACGCACACAGGCTCTTTTGCGCTGAATGCAGGGATTGCAGGGGCAAAGCATGTGACAGGTGTAGATGCTTCAGAACTTGGTATAGAACAGGCAAGAGAGAACGCAAGACTCAATGGATTAGAGGATAGAGTTGAATTTGTCTGTGCAGATGTATTTGACCTGCTTCCAAAGCTGGAAGAAGAAGGAAAGCAGTATGATGTGGTAATCCTGGATCCACCTGCATTTACCAAATCCCGTAAGACGATCAAGAATGCGACAAAGGGATATCGTGAGATCAATATGCGCGGAATGAAGCTGGTAAAACCAGGCGGATATCTGGCAACCTGTTCCTGCTCGCATTTTATGGATTATGAGCTTTTTACGAAGACGATCCACCAGGCAGCGCAGAATGTGCATAAGAGGATCAGACAGGTAGAATACCGGACACAGGCACCGGATCATCCGATTCTGTGGTCTGCAGAAGAATCGTATTATCTTAAATTCTATGTGTTCCAGATCGTGGATGAAAAATAAAGTGTTGTAGTAAATAAAAAAGGTATCGAAAATCAAACATAAATGATTTTCGATACCTTTTTTTACTAGTGTACATATTTCAGATTTGATATTCTATTCAAACTGCTCAGTCGATAATGCAACATAATCCGCAGCATTTTTATAAATTGACTGGATCTCTTTCTCGGTAAGAGGTCTTTTTACTTTTGCCGGGCTTCCGATAACCAGCATTCCATCCGGAATAACTGTGTTCTGAGTAACCAGACTTCCGGCACCGATCAGGCAATGCTTTCCAATCTTTGCACCGTTTAAAATCGTACTTCCCATCCCGATTAGAGATGCGTCACCAATTGTACAGCCGTGGATCACACAGTTGTGACCAACAGTGACATCATCACCGATAACGGTCGGAAAACCGTAATCTACATGGACAGTACTGTTATCCTGGATATTACTTCGCTTGCCAATCGTGATAGACGATTCATCACCGCGGACAACGGCATAATAGAACACACTTGAGTCTGCACCGATGGTGACATCACCTAGGATGACGGACTGACTGGCAATGTGCGCCTGTGATGAAATATTTAAAGAAGACATTACAGCAGATTCCTTTCTCGTTGTAAGATTATTTTTTGGCTTCAACAGCTTTGACCGGGTTTTTGGCGGCTGCTTTTGTATCCTGTTCCGCTTCCGGCTGATAACCGTTGATATTATATTTCTGCTCGTAATAATCAAAGGTGGATACATAATTGTTGTCTTTCAATTTCCGTACACTCTTAGTGTATTCGTGCATATCGAAATTGGAAGAATCCAGTTCCAGGATTGCAACGGCAATGTTAGAACAGTGGGCTGCAATACGATCATAGTTGGTGAGCAGATCGTTAAATGCAAATCCGGTGTTCAGATCACACTGCCCGTTACGGAGCCTTTTAATATGACGCATTTTCAAATCATTGCATAAAATACCGATCAGTTCGCGAAGCGGTTCTACTTTGGCAGCATTTACAAGGTCTTCATCTACAAATGAATTGATCGTGAGATCAAGGAGCTCTTTTAATGCGGATTCAAGAACATGAAGCTCGTATTTGGCTGCATCTGAAAAAATACGTGATTTTTCATGAAGTTCCTGTGCAACACGGGAAATATTGACTGCATGGTCACCCAGACGTTCAAAATCACTGATCGTATGAAGGAACTTGGCGGTCTGTTTGGACTGCTCCGGTGTCAGGTCATGCATATTGAGCTGCATCAGATAGGTTCCCAGTTTATCTTCGTATTTGTCGATCAGATTTTCCTTTTCCTGAATTTTGTTGAACTTATTATCTGAAAAATCTTTCAGCAGTGCAAGGGCACGACGGATATTTTTGTATGCTTTCTTTGCCATTCCGTTGACTGCAAGCTGGCTCTGTGTGATTGCCAGTGGCGGATAATTGAGGAAACGTTCCTCAAGAAGATCGAAATCTGCCTGCTCTTCGTTGTCTTCATCGGTATCTTTAATAAGGAAGAAGACAAGCTTTTCAATCTTGCCGATAAATGGAGCAAGAACAAGGATCGTCAGAAGCCGGAATACCGTATTCAAAAGTGCCACACGGAAAGGTGACATAATTTCACCCATAAATGGGAAATGCACGATGGCATTTACAGAATAGAATACGATGGACCAGAAAATCATACCAAATAAATCGTTCAGCAGATAGATCAGAGCAGTACGCTTTCCGTTCTTGTTCGTTCCGATTGAGGAAAGAAGAACCGGACATGCGGCGCCAACGCCGATACCCATTGTGATCGGAAGTGCAGCTGCAAAGGTGATCGATCCGGTAATGGACAGTGCCTGGAGGATACCTACAGAAGCAGAAGCACTCTGCAAAACTGCTGTAAATACGATCCCGACAAGGATTCCCATAAATGGATTCGTGAACATGGTCAGAAGTCTGACGAAATGCGGATTCTCTTTCAGAGGAGAGACAGCACCGCTCATGGTCTGCATTCCGATCATCAGGATCGCAAAGCCAAGCATGATGTCACCGATATCAGAATACGGTTTTTTCTTGATAAATGTACGGAAAATAATTCCGATGATTGCTACGATTGCAGAAATTGTAGCGGTTGATAAAAGCTGCGCGATTCCGCTGGAACCATCAATGTAGGAGAGACATAGGATCCATCCGGTGATACTGGTTCCGATGTTGGCACCCATGATGATACCAATTGCCTGTGCGACCTTCATCATACCAGAGTTTACAAATCCGACTACCATAACTGTCGTTGCAGAGGATGACTGAATGATAGCGGTTACGACAGTACCGAGCAGAAGTCCTTTCAGAGGAGTATTGGTCAGCCTGTATAAAATAAGTTCAAGCTTATTGCCGGCAACTTTCTTCAGACTGTCGCCCATCAGTGACATACCGTATAAAAACAGGGCTACCCCACTGAGCAATGACAAAACCATTGTAATTCCCATAATTTTGTTTTCCTTTTCTTTAAGCATTAGTTTACATTTTGTCGCAAAAAAATATCGTACAGCTACTTTAAATATGAAAAGTCTGCATGCAGATCACACAAAGTGACGCTATACGACACCCTTATTATATAACAAGAAAGTTTCCATAGGTAGACTGAAACGATATTTTTTTACACTTTTTTTACATAGACTTAACTTTTTCTATACATTCGGTAGCAAAAAGGGCCGCATTTTCAAGATCTGTGCGTGTCGGATGAATCATTGCTTCGTCAAAATTCTGTAATTGCCGGCGGATTTGCTGGCAATCGCAATCTTCTGGTGTATTCAGCAAGGATTCATATTTTTGACGGACAGCAAGTGGCATTTTCCCCTGGCAGATAAAAGAACCAAGATAACGATTGTCGTCTTCAAGCCAGATCCGGACACTGGATGCGATCTTTTTGTAGTATTCCAGGCTGTTTCCAGCACCGCAGGTTCCAAAGAGAGCAACGGATTTGTACGACAGACCGGAAAGGAAGTTGCCGATCTCGAGGCTACAGGTTCCGCGGTGAACACAGAAACCGACAAAATAAATTTTGGCCTCTGGGAAATCGGTACGTTCATGAAGATTTATCAGATCTTTGGACATCCCCGGAAGAGATGCAAAAATTTCTGTTGCTATTTTTTTTGTATTTCCTGTCTCACTCTCATAGACAACAAGATAATCTAACATATAATATTTCCTCCTGTTATTTAGTGGTATGTATAAGGAGAACCGCAGAAGAATCCACCGCCGCCACAGCAGAGATTGCACATGAGGTTGGCAATGCAGAGCTTCACGCAGAAATCATTGTTGATCGTTGGTGTACCGCCATACATTGTCTGTTGTGTACGATACCAGCTCCCGCCATTTTCAAGACGGCTGACAAGGGACTGATATTGATAGTTGGACGGCTCCAGACGAAGTGCTTCTTTGGCGTGCTCCAGGGCAAGGACATTATTGCCCATGCCGGAATTGGCGATAGAGCTGTAATAGTACCATCTGGCAGAACGGTCTTTGATCCCTGAAAGGACATTTAAAGCTTCTTTATAATGGCCACTGTTCAGATAATTGGCGGCGGCACGCAGATGAATATCTTCTTCTGTCTCGGTTGTCTGCTGATTCTGATTGGTATACTGACCGTAGAAACCGCCAAATGGACCAAAACCGCCAAAACCTCCGTATCCGCTTCCGGCATCACCATAACCTCCGGAGCCTGTTCCGGTATATCCGGAAGCACCCATTTCTTTTTCTTTCATAATCTGCTGGTAAGCCTGTTGGATTTCTTTGAATTTGGCTTCTGCCTGATCTTTATTTGGATTGTTGATATTGGCATCCGGATGATAAATACGGCTTAATTTGCGGTAGGCTTTCTTGATATCCTCGTCGGAAGCATCCCGTGAAACGCCGAGTATTGAGTAAGGATCCTGCATAATTGATTATTCTCCTGATCATTAGCTTTTTTTGATAAAAGTAGTCTGGCATTTTGGACAGCGGATCTCAATTTTACCTTTTCCCTTTGGGACACGAATCTTCTGTTTGCAGTTTGGACACTTGTAAATGTGGTGTGTCTTGCGCTGCGCTGCCATATACTTCTGTTTTGCAAAAAATCCACGGATCTTTGAAGTGTGCTGGAGAAATTTCTGGTTTTCCAGTGCACGCTTGTAGGTCTGACGTGAAAACATGCGATAGTAAGAGTATATCACGAATGCCCACCCAATTACATAAAAAATACGAAAATGGAAGATGCTTGTGATCAGCATCAGAATTACGCCGCTCCATAAGAGAAATTTGCCGAAGGTATCTACTCCGTACCTTCCATACATAAAACGCATCAGTTTTTCTTTCATAATATTCACCCAATCTTTTTTATTTATAGAATATGATACTATACGATAGTTCACATTGTACGCCTGCACACACAAAAATCAATAAACTCTCTATTAAAAAACTCTAAAAAGTATGTTATACTGCTGATATCGTGAAAATATGGAAGAAAATAGGACTTCTGGGATTGCATGGCAATGGAGCAATCCGGGAACATCATATATAAAAAGCCAAGGAGGAAATTATGGGACGGAAAGAATATGGTCGGTATGGAAAGCATTCCAGGCGTGACCGGCGCAAGAAAAAAGGTGGAATCATCAGTACGGTCATTTTGATCGTTGCAATCTGTGTGTTTGCATTTTCTGCCTTTCAGCTGTATAAAATCTTTAACGGATATCACAAAGGGGAAAGTGAGTATGATGATCTGGTAAAGCTTGCGGTTACGGAAGATAAGGGGGAACAGGAGAACGGGACGGACGATCAGGATGGAAGCAGATTTTCCGTGGATTTTGATGCACTCAGACAGATCAATCCGGATGTGGTTGCATGGATCCGTTTTGATGAACCGGCGGTGATCAATTATCCGGTTGTGCAAGGAAGTGATAATTCAGAATATCTGAGTAAGACATTCAAAGGATATGACAATACCGTAGGAACGATTTTTGTAAATGCTTATAATCATGCGGATTTTAATGACAGAAACACGATCATTTACGGACATTATATGTATAATGGAACGATGTTTAATGAGCTGGAGCAGTATCACGAAAAAAGTTTCTGGGAAAAATACCCTTCCTTCTATATTTATACACCGGATGGCAATGTGGCTACTTATCAGATTTATTCTGTTGGAGTGGTAAAAGATACTTCCGAAGGCTATACATATCAGTTCGCAGATGATGCGGCGTTTGCATCCTTCCTTGAAGCAACGAAGGCGTCTTCTTTGTATGATACAGGTGTGGAAGTGGGAAATGATTCGCAGATCGTGACGTTGTCCACCTGTACACGGGAGGGAAATGATGACAGAACGATCGTACACGGTGTCAGGGTAAATGTACAGCCGGCAGGAGAATAAAAGAGGAGTAAAGAGATGGCAGCAGAAGCAAAATTTGAAGTCGGAGATGTGATCCGGATGAAAAAACCACATCCGTGCGGAAGCTCAGAGTGGGAAATCCTGAGAGTAGGGGCGGATTTTCGTCTGAAATGTCAGGGATGCGGACACCAGGTAATGGTACCACGCAGACTGGTTGAAAAAAATACAAAAGAAATAAGGAAAAAGGCTTGAAACAAAGCCTGAATTATGATATCATACCAACTTGTGATATATTATTTATCCTTGTTCCCGGCGGATCCGGGAGCCAAAAGACCATAAGGAGGTGCAGGACATGAGCAAATATGAATTAGCAGTTGTTGTCAGCGCAAAACTCGAAGACGACGCCAGAGCAGAAGTAATCGAAAAGGTGAAAGCACTTGTTACACGTTTCGGTGGTAACATTACTGACGTTGACGAATGGGGAAAGAAGAGATTAGCTTACGAAATCCAGAAGATGAAAGAAGCTTACTACTACTTCATTCACTTTGAATCTGAAACAACAACACCAGGCGAAATCGAAGAAAGAATTCGTATCATGGATGGTGTAATCAGATATTTATGCGTGAAACAGGAAGCTTAGAAAGAGGCAACGTATGAATAAAGTAGTTTTAATGGGACGTCTGACAAGAGATCCTGAAGTGAGATATTCACAAGGTGAGAACGCTCTCGCTATTGCAAGATATACATTAGCTGTAGACCGCAGATTCAAGCGTGACGGAGAACAGACCGCAGATTTTATTAACTGTGTTGTGTTCGGAAAGAGTGCTGAATTTACAGAACGTTATTTCCGTCAGGGAATGCGCGTAGTGGTTTGCGGAAGAATCCAGACCGGAAGCTATACCAACAGGGATGGTGTAAAGGTCTATACAACAGAAGTTGTTGTTGAGGAACAGGAATTCGCAGAAAGTAAGAATGCTAGCAGTGCTAATACACAGTCTTATCAGGCAGCCCCGGCACCGGCGCCAAGCGCTGATGCAGGTGACGGTTTCATGAACATTCCAGACGGAATTGATGAGGAGTTACCGTTTAATTAAGGTTGAAAGGAGATGTGTACAATGGCATTCGAAAAAGGAAACAGACCGGATTCTCCAATGAAGAGAAGAGGCGGACGCAGAAGAAAAAAAGTTTGTGTATTCTGTGGTAAAGAAAACAACGAAATCGATTACAAAGATACAGCAAAATTAAAGAAATATGTTTCTGAGAGAGGAAAAATCCTTCCGAGAAGAATCACAGGAAACTGTGCAAAACATCAGAGAGCTCTTACAGTAGCAATCAAGAGAGCAAGACATATCGCTTTAATGCCATACGTTCAGGATTAATCGAATATGATCAGAACAGGATTTCCATTTTGGAAGTCCTGTTTTTTTACTGTTTTTCTGTCTGGCAGACGATTGAAAAAGGAGTCATTTGGGGTTAGAATAAGAAAGAGAAAGTTTTGAAATCTAAAAAAGAATTGGAGAATCAATTATGAAAAAACCAGTTTTAGTAATTATGGCAGCAGGAATGGGAAGCCGTTATGGCGGACTTAAACAGATCGATCCAGTTGATAAAGAGGGACACATCATTATGGATTTTTCCCTGTTTGATGCAAAAAGAGCCGGATTTGAGAAGGTTATTTTTATTATAAAGAAAGAAAATGAAGACAGTTTCAGAGAAGCAGTAGGAAACCGTATGGCAAAATATATGGAGGTTTCTTATGTATTTCAGGATATCAACAATATTCCGGAAGGTTTTGAAGTTCCGGAAGGCAGAGTGAAACCGTGGGGAACCGGACATGCAGTCCTCAGCTGCATTGATGAGATCGACGGGCCATTTGCTGTTATCAATGCAGATGATTATTATGGAAAACATGCGTTTGAAGCAATTTATAATTATCTGTCTGAGCATGAGGATGATGATAAGTATCGTTATGCGATGGTCGGATATCTTCTGAAGAATACAGTAACAGACAATGGTCATGTGGCAAGAGGAATCTGTATGACCAATGAAGAGGGGGAACTGGTAAATATTACCGAAAGAACCCGCATTGAGAAGCGTGACGGTAAGATTGCATTTACTGAAAATGATGGAGAAACCTGGGAAAATTTACCAGAGGATACACTGGTTTCCATGAATATGTGGGGATTTACGAGAAGCATACTGGACGAGCTGAAAGCAGAATTTCCACAGTTCCTGAAGAAAGGACTTACTGAAAATCCGATGAAGTGTGAATATTTCCTGCCGGCAGTCGTAAGCAATCTTCTGGAGGCAGACCGCGCAACAGCAGCGGTTCTTCCGTCGGCAGATAAATGGTACGGCGTAACTTATAAAGAAGACAAACCGGTTGTCGTAGAAGCGATCCGCAATCTGAAAAAAGAAGGTCTTTATCCGGAAAATCTCTGGGAAGAGTAGAAATGTGTTAAAATTTAGTAAATAGTTCATTTGATTTACTAAAAAAATACAAATAATTTAGTAAAAACACTTCCATATAGGCAGAATGTGTGCTATAGTGTGTAAAGAAAAGTAAATGATTCTAATTTCAGGAGGAAAAAATCATGGCAATTTTAGTAACAGGCGGAGCCGGATTTATCGGCAGTCACACATGTGTAGAGATGCTGAATGCAGGATATGAAGTTATTGTAGTAGATAATCTTTGCAATGCTTCTGAAGAAGCAATCAGACGTGTAGAGAAGATCACCGGTAAGAACGTTACATTTTATAAAGCAGATATCAGAGATAAAGAAGCACTGGATCAGATTTTTGACAAAGAAAGTGTAGAATGTGTCATTCATTTCGCAGGACTTAAAGCAGTCGGAGAATCTGTTGCAAAGCCACTTGAATATTATCAGAACAATATTGCAGGTACACTTACACTCTGTGATGTTATGCGTAACCATAATGTGAAGAACATCATCTTCAGTTCTTCAGCAACGGTATATGGTGATCCGGCATTTATCCCGATTACAGAAGAATGCCCGAAGGGAACCTGCACGAATCCTTATGGATGGACAAAATGGATGCTTGAGCAGATCCTGACAGACCTGCATAAGGCTGATCCGGAGTGGAATGTTGTTCTTCTTCGTTACTTCAACCCGATCGGCGCACATGAGAGCGGACTGATGGGAGAAGATCCGAAGGGTATCCCGAACAACCTGCTTCCATATATTGCACAGGTTGCGATCGGTAAGCTGGAATGCCTGGGTGTATTTGGTGATGATTATGATACACCGGACGGAACAGGTGTGAGAGACTACATTCATGTAGTTGACCTTGCAATTGGACACGTAAAGGCGCTGAAGAAGATCCAGGAAAAATCAGGCGTAAGCATTTACAATCTTGGAACCGGAGTAGGATATTCAGTACTGGATGTATTGCATGCATTTGAAAAAGCATGCGGAAAAGAGATCCCTTACCAGATCAAGCCAAGAAGAGCCGGAGATATCGCAACATGCTACTGTAATGCAGAAAAAGCAAAGAACGAGCTCGGATGGGTTGCAGAACGCGGAATCGACAAGATGTGTGAGGATTCATGGAGATGGCAGACAATGAATCCGAATGGATACGAAGCTTAAAAAAAGAAAGAAAAATGTGTCAGGGTGAACGTTGCCCTGGCACATTTTTTAGTTCCCTAATATCCGGAAAGGTGATATAATACAAATATCTATAGGTTTTAAGAGGGCTGAAAGATGAAAAAGGATATAAAGTTAAAGGGACAACTGAAATTGTATATGCAATGGCCGGGAATTATGATTCTTTTCCTTATCCTGATGAATATCTGGATCTTCAGGATGGATCGAAAGGCCGGGCTGCTTATGAGTGCGTTTGTGTTGGTTTATGCAGTCGTCATTGGCATTATGTATTTTTACAACAAGTCTCTGATTCTGGCAGACATGGTAGAGTTTGCAGCGCAGTACGGAATTGTCCAGAATACACTTCTGAAGGAACTTTCGATTCCGTATGCGATTTTACTGGATGATGGAAAAATCATCTGGACGAACACACAGTTCCGGGAAGTCCTTGGGACGACTATCCGGAAGGATACCTATCTGAGTAAATATATTCCGGAGTTGAACCGGGGCGTGTTTCCAAAGGAAGACAATGAATCGGTAAGCCTGGAATTCAATTATCTTGACAGAGATTATCAGGCTGAGATCCAGTGCGTATCGGTCGAAGGTTTCAGTGAGACAGAGCAGCTTCTGGAGATACCGGAGGAAAAGGAATATTTTATTGCGATACATCTTCAGGATGTGACAGAGCTGAACCGGTATATCCGGGCGAATGAAGAGCAGCGGCTGGTGGCCGGACTGGTTTATATTGATAACTATGAAGAGGTCATGGAAAGTGTCGAGGAAGTAAGGCAGTCTCTTCTGGTGGCATTGATCGACCGTAAGATCAACCAGTATATTGCGGATTTTTCCGGTATTGTGAAGAAGCTTGAGAAAGACAAATATTTTGTTGTAATTAAAAAAGAAAGCTTCAATCGAATGGAAAAAGACCGTTTTTCTTTACTTGATGAGGTAAAAGGAGTCAGTATCGGCAATCAGATTCCGGTTACACTAAGTATTGGGCTTGGACTCAGTACAGATACCTATGCTGCAGGATATAATTATGCCCGTATAGCGATCGATCTTGCACTTGCAAGAGGCGGAGATCAGGTAGTTGTGAAGAATAACAAGGGAATCAGCTATTATGGCGGAAAGCGTGAGCAGACTTCTAAGAATACCCGGGTAAAAGCAAGAGTAAAAGCAGAAGCACTCCGGGAGTTTATCACCGGAAAAGAGCGTGTGATCGTAATGGGACATAAGATGGCAGATGTGGATTCATTTGGTGCGGCAATCGGTATTTACCGGGCAGCAAGTGCGATGGAAAAGAAAGTCAATATTGTCCTGAACGATATTTCTGTGACACTCAGACCGCTTTATGAAGCATTTACTGATGATCCGAAGTATCCGGATGATCTGTTTGTGACTTCCCATGAGGCGGAGGAACTGGCAGATGACAATACAATGGTAGTTGTTGTTGATACCAATAAGCCAAAGATGACAGAATGTGAACGCCTGCTTCGTCTGACGAAGACGATTGCAGTTCTGGATCACCACAGACAGAGTGATGAAGTGATTGAGAATGCGGTTCTGTCGTATATTGAGCCATATGCTTCTTCGGCGTGTGAGATGGTAGCAGAGGTTCTTCAGTATATCGGCGATGATCTGCGTTTGAATTCCATGGAAGCGAACAGTATGTATGCAGGTATTCTGGTTGATACCAACAATTTCATGTCCAGAACAGGAGTCCGGACCTTTGAGGCAGCTGCGTACCTGAGAAGATGTGGCGCAGATGTTACTTATGTAAGAAAACTCCTCCGTGATGATATGGCATCTTACCGGGCAAAAGCTGCAGTAATCAGCAGTGCTGAGGTATATCGGGATGTATTTGCGATCGCGCGAGGCGAACATCTGGGAATTGAAAGTCCCACTATTATCGGAGCACAGGCGTCAAATGAGCTTCTCAATATTGAGGAGATCAAGGCTTCTTTTGTACTGACTGAATATAATGGTAAGATTTACATCAGTGCACGTTCCATTGATGAGATCAATGTACAGATCATTATGGAGCGGCTCGGCGGAGGCGGTCATAT
Source organism: Coprococcus sp. AM100_B19A (assembly GCF_027662015.1). Lineage (NCBI taxonomy): Bacteria > Bacillati > Bacillota > Clostridia > Lachnospirales > Lachnospiraceae > Coprococcus > Coprococcus sp. AM100_B19A. The sequence continues at coordinate 71,914 of NZ_JAQDKN010000008.1, read as the reverse complement.
CAACACTGCCGGTGCCCAGTTCCCATATTCCGATATGGAAAGAGCGATTGAAACTCTGAAAAAGACAATCGATATTATGATAGAAGAAGGAGATATTTAAGATGAAAGTTATTTTATTGGAAGATGTAAAATCCCTTGGAAAAAAAGGCGAGGTTGTAAATGTAAGTGACGGATATGCAAGAAACTTCATTTTCAAAAAAAACCTTGGACTGGAAGCAAATGGAAAGAATTTAAATGACTTAAAGCTTCAGAAACAGAATGAAGAAAAGGTTGCACAGGAGCATCTGGAAGCAGCGCAGGAACTTGCAAAAAAATTAGAGGCAGCAAAAGTAGAACTCAAGATCAAGACCGGGGAAGGTGGAAGAACATTCGGTTCTGTGTCTTCAAAGGAAATTGCAATTGCAGTAAAAGAACAGCTTGGATATGATCTTGATAAGAAAAAGATCCAGATCAAAGAAGCGATCCGTACACCTGGAATGCATCTTGTACCGGTCAAACTTCACCAGAAAGTGACTGCTGAATTAAAAGTGCACGTTGGGGAAGCTTAGGAGGATCTGAGACATGGATGAAGCACTCATTAAGAGAGTACCGCCACACAGCATAGAGGCAGAGCAGTCTGTTGTCGGAGCGATGCTGATGGACCGGGATGCGATTACAGTAGCTGCCGAGATCATTTGTGGAGACGACTTTTATCAAAAGGCATATGGTGTAATTTTCGATTCAGTGGTAGAACTTTTTAATGAGGGAAAACCCGTTGACCTGATTACACTGCAGAACCGTCTGCGTGAAAAAGCTGTTCCGGAAGAGATCAGTAGTCTTGAATTTGTCCGGGATCTGGTAACAGCAGTTCCAACCTCGGCAAATGTAAAGTATTATGCTGAGATCGTCTCTGAAAAAGCAACGTTGAGGCATCTGATCAAGATGAATGAAGCGATTGCGGATGAATGTTATCAGGGACAGGAGCCGCTGGAGGCGATCCTTGAAAGGACAGAGAAGCAGGTTTTTGAGCTGGTGCAAAACCGCGGAGGAAACGGTGAATACGTGCCGATCAAGCAGGTAGTGTTAAATGCCCTTGAGAAAATTGAGAAAGCATCTAAGAGTAAGGGAACTGTTACAGGAATTCCGACTGGATTTATTGACCTGGATTACAAGACATCCGGTCTGCAGCCCTCCGATCTGATCCTGGTCGCAGCCCGTCCTTCTATGGGTAAGACGGCGTTTGTACTGAACATTGCACAGCATGTGGCGTTTAAACAGAACCGTACAGTTGCCATATTCAGTCTGGAAATGTCAAAGGAACAGCTGGTAAACCGTCTGTTCTCGCTGGAATCCTATGTAGATGCACAGCTTTTAAGAACCGGTAATCTGAAGGATTCTGACTGGGAAAAGCTGATCGAAGGTGCCGGAACAATTGGAAGATCGAACCTGATCATTGATGATACACCGGGTATTTCGATTTCGGAAATGCGTTCCAAATGCAGAAAATATAAAATGGAATATAATCTTGATCTGATCATCATCGACTACCTGCAGTTGATGAGCGGAAGTGTTGGTGGACGTAATGAGTCCCGTCAACAGGAAATTTCCGATATTTCCCGTTCCTTAAAAGCGCTTGCCCGAGAATTAAGTGTGCCGGTCATTGCGCTGTCACAGCTGAGCCGTGCGGTTGAGCAGAGACCAGATCACAGACCGATGCTTTCTGATCTGCGTGAGTCCGGAGCAATCGAGCAGGATGCCGACGTGGTTATGTTCATTTATCGAGATGATTATTATAATAAGGATACGGAGCATGTCAATGAGGCAGAGATCATTATTGCCAAACAGAGAAACGGTCCGATTGGAACCGTAACGCTTACATGGCTTCCGCAGTACACGAAATTTGCCAATTCAGAACGAAAAGTTGTGGATGGGGAATGAGAAATTATGAAATGAAAAAGACAGGGAACAGAATCAAAACTGTTCGCTGTCTTTTGACTTTTATGTGGTTTCGCCAAATAATTTCCGCAGGTAATGTCCGGCGCCAGATTTTGAAGCTTCTTTCCGGAGCGCCTGCTGCTGACGAAGTAAATGATCAAGCTTCCGGTAACGGTCTTCTTCCAGGCGTTCTTTTGCCTGTAAAAGAAAATCCATTTCCTTTGTTACTTTTTCAGATACGGATTTGCCGAGAGATCCCTCCAGGATCTGGTTGTTTTCCAAAAGAATTTTTCGGAGAGACTCTTCGAGCAGAGGCTGATAAACAGAAAGAGAAAGGTTGTCTGCTGTATAAACAGAAAGAGCCGGATCCTGGGGGTCAGCAACTTCGTTTATCGAAGCGGCAGCCTTTGGTGCATCCGATTTTCTGGCCTTCAGAAGTGCTTTTGTGCGAAGCATGTCCGGAAGGAGCTGTTTGATCTCCTTCAGGAGTAGTCCCTGTTCTTTGAGTTCTTTGATACAGCTAAAAAGCTGTATATCTTCTTCCGTATAGTGCCGATGTCCCATCTCAGTGCGTCCGATCGGAAGATCAAGCTCTTCCTCCCAGTAGCGAAGAACATGTGATTCTACGCCAACGTGTTTGGCAGCTTCTGAGATCATGTAATGAACGTCGCCCATACGATAACCCCCTTATTAAAATAAGTATGTGATATAGATTGAGTACAAGTCTATTGTAGCATAAGAAGAAGAGATGGAAAGAAAAATCGTTCGACAAATGTTGCAGAGGGAAGAATGTCAGATAGGATGATGCTTACTGGATCTGTATTTGATTCAGACGTATACATAAAAAGAGACGATCTTCAGATGAAAACCGTCTCTTTCTTACTGTCTTATTCAATCTACGTGTTCTGATTACTCAGCGCTGATTGCTCCTGTAGGACATGCTGATTCGCAAGCGCCACAGTCAACACATGCAGAAGCATCGATCTGCATATGATCTGCACCCATAGAGATTGCTCCTACTGGACATTCGCTTTCGCAAGCTCCGCAGCTTACACATTCGTCTGAAATTACGTGTGCCATGATATGTATCCTCCTTATTATTATGAAAAAGTTAAAATCGATATGCCTTTCGCATAACTTTATTCTAATACAGAACTTGAAAATATACAAGAGGAATTTATGCTTAAAAATAGATACAATCGAGTTAGAAATGTCAAACTAATAGCGCGAAATGGGCATTTCTTTGGTTAGAAATATAAAACCAAAAGGTTAGTAATATAAAACTTACAAATGAAAACAAAAAGAATTTATGAAATCTTAAGAAATTTTTCTACCTTTCCAGGGCGATTTGGTGTATAGTGGGTACTGTATCATTTTATAACCAATAATGAAACTGATTTTAAGATAGAGAAAGTGGAGTGGATTTATGAAAAAACGGTGGAGTATACTTTCGGCTGTACTTTGTGTGGCACTTTTGACTGGTGGATGTGGAACTGGAAGCAAGAATGATGCAGGTACAGGAAAAGAGCAGACATTCAGCCATGAGACAAGGGAAGAGAATGAGCATCAGAGTAACCTGGATGTTTTACAGCCATCTGCATATGGCAATGTGCAGGGACTGAATCTGGAGAAAGGAAGCTCGATTTCTATTATAGGAAGAGGAAGTTCTTCCGCATACTGGAAAGCTGTTCAGGAAGGTGCAAAGCAGGCGGTAGCGGATATTAATACAAACCTGGGATATAAAGGGAATGATAAAGTAAAGCTTGTTTATTCTGCGCCGGAGACAGAGAATGATGTAGATGATCAGGTAAATATTCTGGATGAGGAGCTTGCACGGTATCCGGTTGCGGTCGGGATCGCAGCAGTTGATTCAGGGGCATGTGAGGTTCAGTTTGATCTTGCTGCAGAGAATGGGATCCCGATCGTAGCATTTGATTCCGGGACCGATTATCAGAATATTGTATCCATGATTGATACAGATAATACAACTGCCGCTGCAACAGCAGCAAGTAAGCTGTGCAACAGTATCGGTGAGAGTGGTCAGATCCTTGTAATCGCACATGACTCCAAGTCTACTTCTTCTGAAGAAAGAGAGCAGGGATTTGTACAGGAAGTGGAAAAGAATGATCCGAATGTAACGGTTGCAGAGATCTGGCATCTGGATGATCTGGATGCGATCTCGAAAGAGATCAATGCAGATTCATCTGAAAAGAATTCCCAGGAGACTGCAGATAATGTGCAAAAAGCAGAGGAAGAGAACGCAGATAGCCGGGATACCCAGACGGCACAGCAGGATGCAATCAAGTATCTTCTTGAAAAGTATCCGGATGTAAAAGGAATTTTTGCAACCAATGAAACAGTAGCAGACCTTGTGGTGAATGTTCTGGACTCTATGGACAAAATAACGGGGGAAGACCGAATCAAGGTAGTGAGCTTTGACGGCGGGGAGGATCAGATGAAGCTTCTGGAAGATGGGAAGATTGATGGACTGATCGTTCAGAACCCATACGGAATCGGCTATGCAACGGTTGTTGCCTGCGCAAGAGCAGTGCTTGGTCAGGGAAATGAAGCAATGGTAAGTACCGGATATACCTGGGTTACAAAAGATAATATGAATAAAGATTCGATTAAGAAGATGCTTTATTAGTAAGAAGAAATGTCTGAAATCTGTGGAAAATGGGTTTCAGACATTTTTATATAAAAACGGTTGTGAGTGACATATTATTTATGCCGGCTACAACCGTTTCTTTTTGCTATTTTTTCGTCAGTGGAAGGGAGAAGATAAATTCTGTTCCAACTCCCTCGGTACTGATCACATTGATATTTTCATTGTGTGCCTGAATAATTTCTTTTACGATCGAAAGCCCAAGTCCGGTTCCTTTTTTGTCTTTTCCGCGGGAGAGATCGCTTTTGTAAAAACGTTCCCATATTTTGTTGATACTTGATTTCGGAATGCCAATTCCATAATCTTTGACGGAAGTATATACTTTGTCACCGCGCGGTGTGGTTTCAATCGTGATCGTAGACTCCGGATTACTGAATTTGATCGCGTTGTCCAGCAGATTGTATAGAACCTGTTGGATTTTGTGCCGGTCAGCATGTACATACAGGGTACGAGTTGCCAGAAGAAGTTCGATAGAAATTTTTTTGGCAGTGCAGGTACCTTCGAAAGAAGCTGCTGTGTTACGGATCACTTCGTGAATATCAAAATCTGTTTTATTAAGAAGAAGATCCTTCGTATCAAATTCATTCAATGTCAGCAGATCGCGTGTAAGGTCAGTAAGACGTTCTGTTTCAAATAAGATGATATTTAAGTATTTGCCCTGCATTTCAGGTGGAATCGTGCCATCCGCCATGGCTTCAACATAGCCCTTGATGGAAGTCAGAGGAGAACGGAAATCATGGGATACATTTGCCACAAATTTCTTCTGGTAATCCTCCATATCTTTCAGTTGGGAAGACATGTAGTTGAGAGATGCGGAAAGATATCCTATCTCATCCTGCGTATTAACCGGGATGACAACATCCAGATTGCCGGAAGCATACTGCTTTGCTGCATTCGTAATCTTGACGAGCGGGCGGTAGATCAGAAAATGTACACCCAGCAAAATAATGAATGAGAGCACATAAATGATCAGAATCACGATATACGTGTTACGCATCAGAACAGAATGTGCGTCTGTGATCTGCGAGTAAGGCTTATGTACAAGTAGATATCCGTGAGTTGAAAAATTCTCTGTGACCGGAGCAATCACGGTGATCATTTCTGAGTTGAAGTACCCGTGATAATCACCGGTCAGATAAGTGGAGCCGCCGGATTCGGCAGGATCAAAATTTTCAATTCGGGAAGGGGCATACGATACATCGCCGGATTTGGCAGATGCAAGCAAAGATCCCTCATTATCAACAAACCAGATATCTGAATTCAGATAATCGCTCATACCATTGAGCTGTGTATAAACATCTGCCAGAGTAATGGTTTCGGAAAAATAGTCCGGCAGATAATTGGATGCAAGCAGATTCGCCGACTGATACATATTGCCGGAAATGCTGCTTTCCAGATAGTGGGTTGTCAGTGTGGATGACAGGGATGCCACTGTAAAAATACTTAAAAATCCGAGAATAATATATAAGAGGATAAATTTAAGGTAAAGAGTACTTTTCATTACTTCACCTCAAATTTGTAACCGATTCCCCAGACGGTACTAAGTCCCCAGGAAGGATGATCCTTGATCTTCTCGCGCAGACGCTTAATATGAACATCAACGGTACGGGTGTCGCCGACATACTCATAGCCCCAGATCTGGTCAAGGAGCTGCTCGCGTGTGAATACCTGGTTTGGTGAAGAGGCGAGGAAATACAAAAGTTCCAGTTCTTTTGGCGGCATATCTACATTCTTACCATCAACGGTTACTGCGTAATTGGTAAGATTGATCTCGATTCCCGGATAGTCAACAACCTTTCCGCGGCTGGCGGCAGGAGTTTCTGGTTTGGCAGGCTGATAGCGTCTGAGTACCGCTTTTACTCTTGCGACAAGCTCCTTGGAATCGAATGGTTTTAAGACGTAATCATCAGCACCAAGCTCCAGACCGAGCACCTTGTCAAATACTTCTCCTTTTGCGGAAAGCATAATGATTGGGGTATTGTGCTTACTGCGGATCTCGCGACAGACCTGATAGCCATCGATGCCCGGAAGCATCAGGTCGAGCAGCATCAGGTTTGGCTGATAGGATTCAAATGCGGTAAGAGCTTCTTCCCCGTCGTGTACGATCATCGTATCGAAGCATTCCTTTGTAAGGTAGAGAGAAATCAATTCTGCAATATTCTCGTCGTCATCTACAATTAAGATTTTCTGTTTAGTCACCATGATAGTTCCCCCAATGATTATTTGAATTCTACGATAGTTACACCGGCATCGCCCTCCCCGAAAGCTCCCAGCCGGAAGGATTTGATGTGTTTCTGGCGGCGCAGATACTGATGGATTCCGTTTCTGAGTGCGCCGGTTCCTTTCCCGTGTACAATTCGTACCGGACTTAAGTGTGCGATATAGGCATCATCCAGATATTTGTCAAGTTCGGCAACTGCTTCATCGACTGTCTTGCCGAGAAGATTGATCTCCGGACTGACATGCATGGATTTGCCCATCTTCATCTTGCCACTGCTGGTTCTGCGCATTTGTTTTGCAGTAACCGTAAGCGGTTCTTCGATCAGTTCGAGATCGGAAATATTGACCTGTGACCGGAGAATACCCATCTGGACAAACAGGTTGCCTTTGGCATCCGGTAGTGAATTTACCGTTCCGGTCAGATTCATGCTCAGTACTTTTACAGAATCGCCCAGATGGAAATCGCTTGCCTTGTAAGCTTTGGAAGGTTTTTTCTTTTCCAGACGGTTTTTATTTTCAGTTTTGGAAAGCTGCTTACGGATCCGTTCTCTTTCTTTTTCCATCTCGGAAGCAGAAATACTGGCTTTGCCGAATTTGCGGAAGTTCTTCATCGTCTCATCTGCAAAATCTTTGGCTTCCTGAACAATGTCGGTCGCTCTGGCATTTGCCTCACGAATGATCCGGTCGCGCTGTGTATCCAGCTTTTCCTGTTGGTGCTTGAGTTCGGACTTGAGACGTTCCATCTCGCGGCGGTAAGAAGCAATCTCATCCCGCTCTTTCTCGATGGTCTTGCGGCTCTGTTCCAGATCAGTAAGGAGATCTTCAAAAGATTCATCCTCCTCGGTCAGATGCGTTTTGGCATCCTGGATGATATAATCCGGAAGGCCGAGTTTTTCGGAAATCGCGAAAGCATTACTTTTTCCAGGAATACCGATCAGAAGATGGTAAGTCGGGCTCAATGTCTCCACGTCAAATTCACAGCAGGCATTTTCTACTCCCGGAGTAGAAAGAGCAAATACCTTCAGTTCGCTGTAGTGTGTCGTTGCCATAGTGCGGATTCCACGGTTATGCAGATGTGACAGAATGGCGATAGCGAGTGCAGCACCCTCAGTCGGATCGGTTCCCGCACCAAGTTCATCGAAAAGGACTAATGAATTCTCATCCACATGATTTAGGAAAGAAACCACATTTGTCATGTGAGAAGAGAAGGTACTTAAAGACTGTTCAATACTCTGTTCGTCACCAATATCAGCATAAACCTGGTTAAATACAGCAAGTTCTGAACGGTCAAGTGCAGGAATGTGCAGACCTGCCTGGCCCATCAGGGTAAAAAGTCCCACAGTTTTGAGGGAAACGGTCTTACCACCTGTGTTCGGACCGGTTATGACGAGAAGATCAAAGGTATCTCCAAGTGTCAGACTGATCGGAACAACTTTTTTACGGTCCAGAAGAGGGTGTCTTCCCTCACGGATCCGGATCCGGCCTTCGGTGTTAAAGACTGGGCGGCTGGCGTTCATATCCAGTGCCAGTGCACCTTTTGCAAAAATAAAATCCAGTTCTACAAGTGCTTTGTAGTTCAGACGGATTTCTTCAATATATTCAGCTGCATTCACACTGAGGCGGGCAAGGATCACCTGGATTTCTTCCTGCTCCTGGGCATATAATTCTTTCAGATCATTGTTCAGTTTGACAACGGCCATCGGCTCAATGAAAAGTGTGGAGCCGGTTGCTGACTGGTCATGGATCAGACCATTTACCTGGCTGCGGTACTCGGCTTTTACCGGGAGACAGTAACGATCGCCACGCATGGTAATAATGGCATCCTGGAGATAGGTGCGCATGGAACCGTTCAAAAGTCCGGTCATGGTAGAATGGATCTTGTCATTCATGCCGTTAATACTGCGGCGGATCTGCTTTAATTTGCTGCTGGCATCATCGCTGATCTCATCTTCACCAAGAATACAGCGATCAATTTCGGCAGAAAGTGGTGTAAGCGGCGCAAGCTGTTCAAAATATACATCCAGACAATCTGCCTGATCGTCTGCATTTTCATGACGGCCGTAGGATTTGATCCGGGCGGTTGTCTGAAGAAGCTTGCCGATCCGGAGGAGTTCCGGTGCGCTTAAGGCACTTCCGATCTCCAGGCGCTTAAGAGAGTCGGAGACAGCATAGCAGCCGCTGAAAGAAGGAATTCCCTTCTTTACAATGCGGGTAAATGCTGCGGCAGTCTGTTCCTGTGCAGTGATGATTTTGTTAAGGTCGGTCATCGGCTTGATCCGTCGGCAGAATGAAGCTCCGCCAGGGGAAGAAGCGTGATCGGTCAGCATCTCTATAATTTTTGGAAATTCCAATTTTGTTAAAGATTTTTGATTCATAATACATTTATACCTCATATTTTGTCTGGTTCTATTCTAACTTATTTACCGTCTAAATGAAAGTGGAAAGGTGAAATTTCGTTGAACATTTGCGGGGAATCATGTATACTAAAACCAGGTGTGGCTGAAAGCACTCCGGAGGCCTAAGGAGAAGCACAATGTCTGATAATCGGGAGAATAAGCATAACGAAGAACCGCACGATAGTGAGGAAGAAAAATATTCGTTTTTGCAGGAAACAGTAAAAGATGAACAACGAAGTAAAAAAGGAATCATGGGAAATCTGTGCAGGCTTGCAGGAAGAGGACTGATTTTTGGACTTGCAGCAGGCCTTGCGTTTTATGCCCTTCGCCCATGGGCGATGACACATCTGGGCGGAGAGAAGGTAACGATTCCGCTAGATCAGGAGGAAACTCCGATTGAGAATGAGACGGATACCAAGGATCAGGAAGCACAGGAGGAAGAGATTCAGTATCCGGATCTGACTGTCGAAGATTATCAGGAGATGAACCATGCATTATACCAGGTGGCATTGTCAGCAGGAAAAAGTGTGGTTGAGATCTATGCCGTGCACCGGGATGAAGGCTGGGAGAATGCAGGGGAGCAGGCTGTATCGGGAGTTATTTTCTGGGATAATGGAGCAGATCTTTTGATTGCGGCACCGGCAAGAATTGTAAAAGATGCAGAAGCACTGAAAGCCACATTTTCAGACAATACTACATATAACGCAACTTTGAAAAAGCAGGACCGGAATCTTGGACTTGCGATCATTGCGATCAAGAGATCAGATCTGTCGGATAGTACGAGGAACCAGATCCAGACGGCGATGCTTGGTAATTCTAATGCAGTGAACCGTGGGGACGGCGTGATCGTTCTTGGTGAGCAGTTTGGATATGCAGGTGGTGTCGGATATGGGATCATCAGTTCCACCAGAAATTACCGGACAGTGGCGGACGGGCAGTACCGGCTGCTTGATACAGATATTGCAGGAAGTGAAAAAGGGAGCGGAATTCTGTTTAACACGGCGGGTGAAGTGATTGGAATCTGTGACCAGTCAGAACTGCAGAGAGACGGAAATCTTGTAAGTGCTTATGCGATTTCGGATATCAAGGAAGAGATCGAACTTCTGGCAAATGGACAGGGAGTTCCGTATATTGGCGTTCACGGAGTTGTAGTGACGGAGAAGCTTGCCGGTGAACAGGGAATCCCGAAAGGCATTTATGTCAGGGAAGTAGAGGCTGATTCGCCTGCGATGCAGGCGGGGATCCAGAATGGTGATGTGATCACAGAGATTAACAAGACAGATATCACCGGTATAGCAGGATTTCATAAACAGATCGCAGAAGCCGGAACCGGTACACAGATCAGGATCAAAGGGCAGAGGCGTGGCGCAGATGGTTATGTCGATGTAACATTTGATGTGACAGTTGGAAGTAAAGAATAGATTTGCAGATAAAAAGCAACCATAAATTTAAAATATAGAGCAGGAAGAGGAATGACATGAGATATATTGAGACATTACACGAAGGCGAGACAATCAGAAATACGTATCTTTGCAAAGGGAAAAGAAGTGCGGAGACAAGGAACGGAAAACCATATGACAACCTGATCCTTCAGGACAAGACAGGAACTTTAGATGGAAAAATCTGGGATCCGAATTCAAATGGAATTGCAGATTACAGCGAAAAAGATTTTATTGAAGTTTACGGGGAGATCATCAGCTATAACGGCAATCTTCAGATGAACATCAAGCAGCTCCGTGTAGCAGACGAGGGAGAATACGATCCGGCGGATTATATGCCGACCAGCGAGAAAAGTGTGGATGGAATGTATGAAGAACTGATGCGTTATGGAAAGCAGGTGAAAAACCCGTATCTGCAGCAGGTGATCCGGTATTATTTTGTGAATGATGAACAGTTTATCAAGAGCTTCAAGGCACATTCTGCAGCAAAGAGTGTACATCATGGATTTGCCGGAGGACTTCTGGAGCACACATTAAGCGTAGTGAAATTCTGTGAATATATGGCAGGGGCATATCCGATCCTGAATAAGGATCTTCTGTATACAGCGGCAATGTGTCATGATATCGGAAAGACACAGGAACTTTCCCTGTTCCCGGATAATGATTATACCGATGATGGGCAGCTACTCGGTCATATTGTGATCGGTGTGGAAATGCTGGATGATGCAATTCGTGAGATCCCGGATTTCCCAAAGAAGCTTGCCAGCGAATTAAAGCACTGTATCGTAGCGCATCACGGAGAACTCGAATACGGTTCGCCGAAGAAACCGGCGCTTGCTGAAGCAATGGCACTTAATTGTGCAGATAATGCTGATGCAAAGATGCAGACACTGACAGAGATTTTTAAGGCAAAAGATACAAAGGACTGGTTAGGTTATAACCGTCTGTTTGAATCTAACTTAAGAAAGACCAGTATCTAAGAGAAGTTCTGAAAGAAAGATGAGTATAAAAATGAAGAAAAATGACGTAGTGACGGTAGAAGTTACAGATATCGGAATCGGTGGTGAAGGAATCGGAAAGGTTGATGGATATACTCTGTTTATCAAGGATGCAGTCATTGGAGATACCGTTGAAGTAAAAGTAATGAAAGCAAAAAAGAACTACGGATATGCGAGATTAATGCGGATTGTAAAAGAATCCGCATTTCGTGTATCTGCACGCTGTCCGGAGGCAAGACGCTGTGGCGGATGCCAGATTCAGGAGATGGATTACCGGAAACAGCTGGAGTTTAAAAATACAAAAGTAAGAAATAACCTGATCCGTCTTGGCAGTGTGGAAGAAGAATTGCTGGATCAGATTATGGAGCCGATCGCAGGAATGGAGGAACCGTTCCGTTACCGGAATAAAGCACAGTTCCCGATCGGAGTGGATAAAGAAGGGAATCTGATTGCCGGATTCTATGCCGGAAGAACCCATCAGATCATCCCGGTTCCGAACAGGGACTGCGTACTTGGAGTACCGGAGAATAAAGTGATCCTGGATCAGATTCTGGACTACATGCGGGAAGAGAAGATTTCTGCATATGATGAGGAACGGCACAAAGGGCTGGTGCGCCATGTCCTGGTCCGGTATGGATTTACAACAAAAGAGATCATGGTTTGTCTGATCATTAACGGGGATAAGCTTCCCAGCAGTGAAAAATTGTTGGAAAAGCTGACAAAGATTCCGGGAATGACAAGTATTACTTATAATATCAATAAAGAAAAGACGAATGTGATCATGGGATCAAAGGTTTGTCCGCTCTGGGGACAGACGTATATCACCGATTATATCGGTAATGTCAAATACCAGATTTCACCGCTGTCTTTCTATCAGGTGAATCCGGTACAGACAGAGGTACTTTACGGAACCGCACTGGAATACGCCGGGCTTACTGGAAAAGAGACGGTTTGGGATGTGTATTGTGGTATCGGGACGATTTCCCTTTTCCTTGCGCAGAAAGCACAGAAAGTTTACGGCGTGGAAATCGTGCCGCAGGCAATTGAAGATGCAAAGCATAATGCTAAGATCAATGAGATTACAAACGCGGAGTTTTTTGTAGGAAAGGCAGAAGAAGTGCTGCCGGAGTATTATGCGGATTATGCAAAAGAGCATCCGGGAGAGCATGCGAGAGCGGATGTGATCGTAATCGATCCACCGAGAAAAGGATGTGAGAGAAGCGTACTGGATACGATGGTTCAGATGGAGCCAGAGAGGATCGTATATGTGAGCTGCGATTCAGCAACTTTGGCTCGGGATGTGAAGTATCTGCGGGAGAATGGGTATGAGATCAGGAAGGTGAAGGCGACTGATATGTTTCCGATGAGTGTGCACGTTGAGACGGTTGTTCTTTTGTCCCAACAAAAACCAGATGACACGATAGAGATCGACTTAGACCTGGACGAGCTGGATGCCACCAGTGCCGAGTTGAAAGCAACCTATCAGGAAATCAAAGATTATGTGCTGAAAGAATTTGGCTTGAAGGTTTCAAGTTTATATATTTCTCAGGTAAAACGCAAATGTGGAATTGAAGTGGGAGAAAACCATAATCTTCCAAAATCAGAAAATGCAAGAGTTCCACAATGCCCGAAAGAGAAAGAAGATGCTATCAAGGCTGCCCTGAAATATTTTGCGATGATTTAAGGACATCGCTGATTTCAAGGAGGAATAACACATGAAAAGCACATTTGGAAAAATGGGTGGAACCTACACACTTGGCGCAGACGGAATTTACTATTCGAATCTTGTCAGTACAGATGAAGAACCGCATTATGGGAAATATGGAATGATGCGGAAAACATATCTGAAAGAGCATCGTCCGGCAATGTATTCACTGTATATGCTGGAAGACAGACTGACAGAACATCTGAATACTGTGGACGATGAAGCACAGGAGAGAATGGATATTCTGATGAGTCAGATGATGGAGAAGCAGGGCATTACGGAAGAATTGAAAGCTCGTGACCAGATGGAATGGGTTAGAGCGGTAAATAATGCCCGGAATGCTGCAGAAGAGATTGTGTTGAAAGAATTAGTGTATATTTAAAGCGTGGAAAGCTCCTTCGGGAGCTTTTCAGTGTTTGTAAGAGTTTATATAAAATGGGCTAAGAAGGTGGTATGATCAAAATAACAGATTAAAATTTATATTAAGAAATGAATTTAAAATTTTTAATTATGAAATAAAACGTAAGATAATTTCAGAGGTGAGAATAATGGATAGAATTGCATTAGTAATCGGTAATTCTGATTATTCAAATGTAGGGAAATTGAATAATCCTAAGAATGATGCTGACGATATTGCTAGTATTTTGAATAAATTAAATTTTGATGTTACAAAAATAATGGATGCAAATTTAATAGATATTCAAAAATCTGTTAATGATTTTTTACAGGCATTAGATGAATATGCTGTAGGGGTATTTTTTTATGCAGGGCATGGTATGCAAATCGACGGTAAAAATTTTATCGTTCCTATTGATTTAAAGTTAAGTGATAAAAGCAAGACAATGGTCTCTTGTTATTGTTTAAATTCGCTGTTAGAAGGTGCATCTTCATATAAGGGAAAAACATTAATATGTATATTGGATGCATGTCGAGATAATCCTTTTGCTATGGGGAGGGGATTTTTAACAGGCTTTGCGCCATTTAATAATCCACCTAAAGGTACTATGATTGCTTATTCTACAAGCGCTGACTGTAGTGCATTTGATGGACAATGTAGTAATGGATTATATACACAAGTTTTAAAAGATGCTATGCTTATTCCAAATTTGAAAATTGAAGAAATGTTTAAATTTGTTAGAAATAAAGTGTCAGAAATATCAATTAGCCAATACGGAGAAGAACAGCTTTCATGGGAATATTCTTCGTTAGTGGGAGACTTTTATTTTTCTGTTACGCCACAACCAGTCAATGAACAGGTTACTGATGAGAAAATATATGAATTCATATGTGCTCGTCGAAAATCTTATGAGAATGCTTCGGATAATATTTATGATATTGAATGTTTGCCATATATAGATGCCTATAATAAATATCATATACCAATTATTAAAATTTTACGTGCATATTCAAGAGTAGATTATTCAAAAAGAGGATTTCAGTTTTCGGATGCTACTATAGATCAGTTAAACAGCAATTATTTGTCATCATGGGGATTTATACAGAAATATGGTAGATGGTATTATAAAAATCATTACGTTGAGATGGGAGATTTATTGCCATTGCCCGAGGAATTAGAACCTAAACAACCTATTAATGGAAAGGAATTGAAGATTGAAGCTTCATTGAGCTGGAAAATGAATGATGGAAAGATAAGATTTCAAGTATCTTCTAATATTCCAGAGGAAACCCCATTAATGTTTACATTACGTGGCAAAGAATATACAGCTCAATGTAAATCTGTAGCAGGTAATAGAATTTCAATAAGTGAATGGTTTAGTGACAGAGGTAATCCTATGAAAAATGGATTTTATACTATAGATGTGTCATGTCCGATATATAGTGTATTGCCAGAAAAGATAAAGAAAATATTTGGTGAACGTAATAGAAATATATGTGGACAATATGTTAAATTTGAACCAGTGGGAGGAAATACGATTCATTTTTCGTATGGATTAGTTCTTAAAAATAGTAAAGTTCAAGTTATTGATATGCAACAAAGAATCTCAGCATTATAATGAATGTGGTTTTATACAAGAAAACATGGCAGATTGTAACTGGTTAAAGTGAATTGGGCGTATGGAACTTTTAAATCCATACGCCTTTTAAACAAGAGAGTTGTAAGAGCATATTATCTACTCGATGATGATTATAATTCCATATCATATGACCTTTTCTTAGCTCTGGCAGGCTGATTTCGCCGCATCTCCTGTTTCCTCTGATATTCAAGTTCCCAGGCACGATGGGAAAAAACATCAGGATCTTCCACATTGAGATAATCTACCTCATTGGCGGCAATATCACGGCGGTGATAGTCATAATACTTACCAAAAGTACCTTTGAGCTGCTCGATCAGCTTATCCCGGAAATCAGGACGTATCTGGATTCTGGTGTCCAGCAATTCTGTATACTGTTCAGGTTCAGGACGAAATTTTTCTTCCCGGAAAGCAGCGGCGTCTTTTTTAAGCTGCTTTTTAAGGGAGATGTCCTGAGAATCCAGGATATCAAGATTGCTATTCATCTGGTCATATTTTTTGGATAGATTCGTCATATCTTTATCAGTGGAGCATTGTGCCTGGAAGATTAGTTGCTCTTTCCTTGATTTCAGTTCTTCAATTTCTTCCGTAACAGTGGTAAGCTGCTGATTCAATTTTATATGCTGGATGGGATTCAAAATACTGGTTTTCTCTTTTTCTACATTCAGCTCTTTCCGTTCTGTAACTTTAGCTTTGAGTTTCTTTTTAACGGTGTTGTATTTATTCAGTATTGGATTAAAATGATTCATCCAATCATGAATTACTTCTTTTTGCATCTCATTATGAAGTAAATGATATTGTGTAAAGATCATATGATTTCGGATAGTTTCCATTGTTTCTGCAATTACAGGAATAGAATTTTTGACAGCTTGAGCCAGTTTCTCTACCTGAGCTTTTAATTCCCGGAGCATTTGGTTATCTGCACGAATCTGGCGGTTGATTTCACAGCGGTCAGCTATCATTCCTTTCTTTTCCATGTTTTGAGCAATATAGCCTTCGTGGATGGTCGGCTGTTCGGTGATTCCCTGATCTGCAAAGCTGCGGTGATCAATGGATGCATTTATCTGATTGTGGGCAAGCATTTCATTTACAGTATCTGCCCAGTTTGCTCTCCAGATACAGAGTTGCTCATCACTGTTCCATTGTTCAGAAATGGGATTCTGTCTGCCATAGCGGCTGCTTTTTGGATGCTTGTCGATGCGGTCATAGCCTTTTTCCTGTGCGACAGATGCGGTCATATAAACTTTCTTTTTCCCAACTTTATATCTGTATTGCTTTTCCCAGCCATCTTTTTGAGCAGCTTTGAATTCAGTAGCTGTAAATCCTTTTTCTTCTCCATTTTTTATGCAGAGATATTCTTTTTCTGTTTTATACTGCCATGTTCCGTTTTCGTTCAGTGGACGGACGGTAAGCAGAATGTGTGCATGAGGATTGTGTCCATCCGTATCGTGAATAGCAAAGTCAGCGCACATGCCCATATCTACAAAGTTCTTTTGAATAAAATCTTTTAGAAGAGAAATATTACTGTCCTTATCTAATTCAACGGGAAGTGCGACAACAAATTCCCTTGCCAGTCGGCTGTCTTTTGTTTTTTCTGCAGCTTCCACAGCATTCCAGAGTTGTTCACGGTCTTTCCATTCTGGTGAAGCCATCGGTGGAAGCAATACTTCCTGATAAATGAGTCCATGCTTTCTGGTGTAATCATGCTGGATGCCATCGTAATCATTGTACATCCGGCTGCAGCTCATATAAGCAGAAGCTGCGACAGCGGAACGTCCGGAACCACGGCTGACAACTTTGGCTTGCATATGATAAATTGCCATATCTGGCACCTCCTTTCGATGTTGCCTGCAACAGCGGAAAAGCCCTCGGCAGAGCGCACGAGCCCCGTAGGGGATACCACCGCCCGATTTATCGGGTGGTGAGTAAGTGCGCCCTTCGGGAGTAGAACTTGTGCGTTTACATTCCTCGTAGCCGGATTATCAGCTCCCGTTTCAGGGAATCCAAATCCATTTCTTTAATATGGGGAACAATACTTTCCAAAATGGCTCCTTCCTGGACTAATCGGTGTGTTCTGGCATCACGTTCTTTTTTGCGATTTCTTGCTTCGGCTTCTTCTTGGCGGTGTCTTGCCTGTAAAAGTGCTTTTTCTTCCGGTGTCATGATTTTTTTATCTGCCATATCTGGCACCTCCTTTTTATGCCCGTATCCGGGCAGTATTGGTTTTAAAATCTTATGGTTTGGTACTATAGTTTCGGATAACTGACAGTGGCATGTTTCTGGTGATAAATAAGGAAAGAAAGTAGTACCACTGTCAGTGAAGAATAATTATCGTGTTATGCTTCTTTGCTTCAGTTCTGGTTCGGAGCATGATTGTTTAACAGAATTCTTTTTGCCTGTTTTAAATTAGCTGTTGCATTGTCCTGACGAATATTCCGGTTATTGATACGGACAGGAATACATCTCTCCAGAATACGGTCATAAATTCGTTTGTGTGCGATATCAGCGGCGTTATTCAGCTCTGATAAAGTGAGATTGGTCGTTATGATCAGGGGCTTTTTACTGCGGTAACGACTGTCGATCACATTGAATACCTGTTCCAGTGCAAAGTCAGAGTTCCGCTCAATTCCGAGATCATCAATAATCAGAAGACTGTAGCGGTTTAAGCTGTTGATGAACTGGTTTCTGTCTTCAAAATGCATTCCGGTAAGGGTATTTAGAATTCGGGAAAAGTTGGTCATCAGTACAGGAACGCCTTTTTCCAGAAGGGCATTGGCAATGCAGCCTGCAAAAAAAGATTTTCCAGTACCGACATCACCCCAGATGAGAAGTCCGGAAGCATTTGCTCTCATCTCTTCCCAGTTGCTTACATAATTGTGTGCCAGTTTTATTTCCGGATTGATGCCGTTATCCCTGGCAAAAGTGTAGTCATAGAGTGCTTTGTCCTGTAAGCCGCTGGTTTTAAGATGCTCTATTTCCATTTGTTTTTCATGAAGTTTTCTCTGGGCTTCTTCCTGCTCAAAGATTTCCTGCTGGCATTTACAGCGGATGGAAGGAATAAGAACCTTTCCCTGTAATTCATGCCTGCATTGCCTTGGCGTATTGCATTTGGAACAGTAGATCAGGTGGTCTGTTTCGTTAAAATATTCATCAGACTGAAGCTCTCTGTTTGGGGTTATAGCTGTTGGTTTTTCTATAAATTTTGTCATAATGTTTCGTATTCCTCACTTTCGTAATTTCGTTGTCGGGAAGCAGGATGATCCTGTCTTGCCCAACTGATGATGGTAGCTGCGTGGTTCTGATATTGCTTTCCGGTAGAAGCCATATAACCGGATAAGCGTTCAATATAATCCTTCCAGTCAGGGATTGTCTGCCGGATATCTTCAAGCTCTTTTTCTGACAGAAAAACATTTTGAAATTTTCCATAGGGTGAGAGTGGCTCCTTACTCCCTCTTATTGCTAAATTGTTCTTTTTTATCTCTTTCTTATTACCAGACAGTTTTCTGTCTGTATCAGGGAAAGAATCCTGTCTGTCAATAGGACAGTTTTTTGTCTGTCTTAGGGAAAGAAATCTGTCTGTATAGTGGATGGTTTCTTTTGGGAGTTTTACATAAATCCGATTGGGCTGTCCGGGACCCTGCCGTTTTCGGAAGATAAGCTCCTGTTTTTCCAGTACTGCCAGAGCAGTTTTAACCGTCATCTGGCTTTTGTGGAGAACTTCTGCCAGTGCTTCAATCGTAAAGTAAATGAACACATGACCGTCTGTATCTGACCACCCCTCATTTTTCTGGGAAAGCCTTGCCCGGTCGAGCAGGATAATATAAAGCATTTTGGCAGTTTCGTTTATTTCCATGTCCAGAAGGAAACGGGGAAACATCATATAAGATGGCAGGTTGGTGTCTGCTGTCAGAAAGTCAGTCATGTGTTCACCTCCAATCAAAAGGGTTTATTCCCCAAGAAAATCCCAGTCTACATCACTATCTGGCTGTGAATTTTCAGGTGCTGGAAAGGATGCCCTGATTTGGGGCTCCCTTTGCGCCATGCCTGCAGTCAGTCCGGAAAGAAAAAGTGGCAATGCCTGTTTCAGACTGTTTTCCACTGCATCTACAATCTGTTTCACAAAAAGTTCTTCCCGTTCTCTTGTTTCCAGATAAGGATCAGCCTGTGTGCGGTAGTAGCGGTCAAAATAATCTACCAGTGCAAGAGAGATTACCTGACTGTAAGATTTAAAATCCTGCCTGTCCATCGTCTGTAAATATTCCCAGGCTCTCCGTTGCTGTTCTTTGTCCAGATTAAAGCGCAGGTTTGTGTTGCGGATATTGTTCTGCATGGTTTATCCCCTCCTTTTCAGGCTCATATAAGCCAGAGATTCGTAACCTTTGGCGGTGGCGCAGATGTCATCAATGATGGTGACTCGTAATTTGTCATACGTTCCGAAGTTACGGATCAGACATCCACCGCCGCCAACTACATACAGGCGCATTAGGTCAGGATTGTATTCATATTTGCGGAGTGTGGAAAAAAGTTCTGCCACATACTGTCTGGCAATAGAACTGATACAATCCATATATGGTGCTGAAATGTCAGCTGTTCCAAACCGCAGAATCTGTTCTACTGTAGATTCTTCAATCTTCACTCCAAATTTGTCCAGAACAGCGTTCTTTGCAGCAATCATGCATTGGTTTACACCAAGTTTTTCTGTCCAGCATCGGCTTTCTTGTGCTTTCTTATTGTTGATATACAGAATGTTCATGGTTCCGTTTCCGATATCTGCAAGGAGATTAGTTCCCTTGAAATTTCCAAGGTGGTTTACAATAGCCGGATATCCCTGTGGGTAAAGGCTACATCCCACAAAGCGGAGATGATATTCTTTGCCGTTGAAACGGTAATGGACTTCTGGATTCTGGAGCAGATAGGAACGAAAAGCTTCTCTTTGATTTCTGATCCATGTCAGAGGAAGTCCGGCAGCCAGATGAACATCTGCTTCACGGATGGAAAAGACATTCAGTTCCCTTGCAATAGCCATTAGCGTCAGAAGATAATATTCTTCGTCCATAGCTTTATCCGGGATAAATTCTTTGTGTCCTTCGCCGATCCGGTAGTAAATGCCGTTGTATTCCAGAATATTCCCGGTGAAGATTGGTTCAGTTTCATAGGCTTTGATGCCGGTTGGGGTGACGGTGTTTGCTGTTTTCATATTGCCGTAGCCATGATCTACAGCAATGATTTTGGTGTTTCTGAGTTCTCGCATAAAAAATACCTCCGTTTTCGTATTGATTGATTCAGCAGGTCGTACCGGTGTGGTACTGCTCTGCTGTGGGATAAGCATACGAAAATCGGAGGAAAAAGGCATTGAGGGGAAATTGAGCAGGAATTGAGAAAAAAGATATATTGTGCTTACGTTCTTCATGTACTCTTGTTGTGATTTCATTGTTTTTTATCGTATAATATGGATACTGGAGGTGGTTTGGATGAAATACAAGATTTTAGTTGTCGATGATGATAAAGAATTGGTGAAAATGCTTTGTAGTTATTTTAATATGAAACAATATGAAACCATTACGGCTACAGATGGAATGGAAGCATTAAATAAAATAAAAATGAAACCGGATATTATTTTGTTGGATATCAATATGCCACGCATGGATGGGATTGAAGTATGTCGTCTGATATGCAGTAAAGTGTTATGTCCAATTTTATTTCTGACAGCAAGAGTTGACGAAGATGATAAAATTAATGGGTTGCTTTCAGGTGGGGATGATTATATTACGAAACCATTTAGTCTTCGGGAGTTGGAAGCAAGGATTGTCACAAACATAAAGAGAGAAGAAAGGCATCAACAAAAAACGGAATACCGTTTCATGGATGAAATGCTGATTGATTATTCTGAAAAAATAGTAGCTATAGCTGGACACAGGATGGAGTTCACAAAAATTGAATATCAGATTATTGAATTCTTATCCATGCATCCAGGGCAGGTGTTTGATAAAGAACGTATATATGCACAAGTCTGTGGATATGATGCAGAAGGGGACAGTAGAACGATAACGGAATTAGTACGGCGTATAAGGAAAAAAATAGCGGATTATTCAGAAAAAGAATACATAGAAACTGTATGGGGGATTGGATACCGATGGAAAAAATAAGAAACTTGTCACTGAAAAAAACAATTCTGCTTTATTTTGTGATCAGCTTAACGGCAGCATTTCTGTTATCTGGATTTACAGTTCATTTTGCAGGAAATATGCAGAATAAAATATGGGAAAAATATATTGATTATGCAGATTATACGGACGTGTTTCAGCAATATGGAAAGAAATACGAGATTGAGATATCAAGACCTAATCAATCGCAGATGAATCGTTTGGACTATCATCTTTCGGAAATGTGTGACTTTATGGAAACATATTCGGTACTGATTTTTTCGATTGTTGGGAGTGTTGTTGCGGTATTCTTTTTTTATAAAAATAAGTTAAAGACACCTCTACAGGAACTAAAAGATGCCTCACAAATGATTGCAGATAATGAACTGGATTTTCATGTGTCCTATGAAAATAAAGATGAGATGGGAACTTTGTGTAAAGAATTTGAAATGATGCGAAGTGCTTTAGCAGATAATAACAGAAAGATGTGGCGAATGATTGATGACGAGAAGGCTTTGCGGAATGCAATTGCACATGATATACGTTCTCCACTTTCCATATTGCGAGGGTATCAGGAAATGCTCTTAGAGTTTGTTTCTTCTGAGAGTATAAAAACAGAGGATGTTATTGATATCTTACAAACAGGCATGTATCAGATTGACCGTATAGAGCATTTCACGGAAAACATGAGAAAAATGTCCCATTTAGAACAGAGGGAACTGCAATGCTCAGAGATAGAATTATCGGAACTGGCAAAAAAGATTGAGGCAGAAGCTGCCATGCTGTCCAAGAAGGAAAGTAAATTATGTAAGGTAGAAAGAGTGCAGGAACAAAACATTGTGAAAGTGGATGAGGAACTTGTCATGGAAGTGACAGACAACTTACTGGAAAATGCGGTTCGATATGCACAAAAAAGTATTGCTTTGCAGATAAAGAAAAAGGATGGTTTTCTTATAATTTCTGTTGAAGATGATGGAATAGGGTTTGTGGATACTGAGGAAAAAGTAACAGAACCATTTTATCATAAGAATCCACAAGATGATTTAAAGCATTTTGGCCTTGGTATGTATATTTCTCGTATTTTCTGTGAAAAGCATGGAGGAAATTTGAAAATATATAATGCCAGACAAGGCGGTGCTCATGTAGAAGCTCTTTTCAAAGCTGAATAAAAATACTTTATAAGGCTGAAATCACAAATAAAGTGGTTTTAGTCTTTTTTGTTGTGAATTTATTGAGAATTGATTTGTATGATGTTGTTAAAGAAATAAAGAAAGGAAGAGATACAATGAAAACAATCATAAAAAGAAGTATACTTGATTATTTAAAGAACCCTGTTTTGTGGATTGGCTTGATTATTATAGTTGCCAGTATGTATCAATGTCTGTCATCGTATTTGCAAATTCATTATATCAAACCGAATGAAAAGATCACACAAAATGACGTAGCATTGGAAGATGCTGATGTCATGGATGGGTACATTCCCACATCTGATGATAAAGAAAGAAGAAGGGAGTGGGAAGATACGATCAAAGAGACGTTAATGGACACCTCCAAAAATGGTTTTGGATTTAGCAGGCAGGAAGCAGATCATGTAATGAAAGAAATTCAGAATATGGATGTAAAGACTGCTTCTGAGTTTTTGGAATCCCAATATGGCTATTATAATGCAATATATGCTTATGATGACCTTGAAATTCATAAGGGGACAGCAGAAGAAATCAATCATTATATCGAGCGGAAATTATCCGAACATTCTTTTTCCTGGTACTTTGCCAAAAAATTTACGGATTTTGCAGGATTGCATATGGCTTTTTTTGCAACAGTCTTGCTATCATTTTTATTTATTCAGGATACACGAAAAAGTACCTATGAATTATTACATACAAAGCCTGTTACGGCAGTCCAATATATATGTGGGAAAGTAATAAGCGGATTCATTAGTATGCTGGGAGTATTAGTGATTTTGAATGTTATATTCTTTATGCTGTGTTTGAAAACGTCTTTAGAATCGGGCTTTCCAGTAACACCAATTGATTTTTGCGTGAATTCTCTGATCTATATTATTCCGAATCTTTTGATGATATGTTGTGTCTATACAATTACAGCAGTAATATTTAAAAATCCGCTTCCGGCAGCACCAATCTTGTTTTTACACATTATATATTCAAATATGCTGACCATGAAGAATGATATTTATTATATGAGACCGTTCTCTATTATGGTGCGATTCCCTGGCAGATTTTTTGAAACACATGTAGCCAAAATGTCAAACATAAATCAGATTATTCTTGTAATTTCATCAGTTATATTAGTATGTATTTCTGTTACAATCTGGAAAAGGAGGAGGGTTCATTGAAAACGGAACTAAAAAACTGCCTGTCGTTATATAAGATTTTTTATTCATGTGCATTTATACTGATATTGTGTGCTATTCATCCGATTATATACTATGAAGAAATCGGTTCAGCGATTCAGTCGCCAATAGCATTTTTAACAATTATTTTTTGTAGTGACACATATTTGATGGAAGTAAAAAGTAAGCGTGCCGATGTATTTCATTTGTATGATCAAAAAAAGCAGTTAAAAGTAATATCGCAGAGAGTGGGCGTTCAAATATTATATTTATTAATACTTTCCTGTGTTGGATATGTTTTGTTTTTCTGGCAAAAACCGGGCAGTGTAAACGAAGGCATTTCGGGTATTCAGATATTTCTTTTATATTTCATTGCAATGTTTGGAACTATCTGGCTTTGGAGTATATGCTCTGTGATTTTGTGTACATTGCTTCGAAATATGTGGGCAGGTATTGGATGTTTATTTGGAATTGTCATTGGACTTATATCAAAAGCGGGAAGTTCATTTTTCGGAAATCTGGGATTGTTTTCTTTCAGCTTTTGTGAACCTACTCAATTAATGTCCGAGAGTTGGATTTATGGAACGCTTGTGTCTTTTATAGCGGGGCTGTTTTTATTTGCAGTATTACCAATGACTTTAAAGAAAAGAGGATAGATTATGAGTATTAGAATAAATGATTTAACAGTTAGATTTAAAAATGGTGTAGTTGCAGTAAATAAGGCATCTCTTGAAATACCTAAGGGAATTTACGGACTTTTGGGTGAGAATGGTGCCGGAAAAACCACTTTGATGAGGGTTCTTACAACTGTTTTAAAACAAACGGAAGGAATGGTTTCCCTTGATGGAATTCTGTATAACGAGGGAAATTATGAGAAAATACAGAAAAAGATTGGTTATCTTCCACAGGAAATCGACTTATATCCGAATCTTACGGTGAAAGAATGTCTTGTATATATGGGGGGACTGTCAGGAGTAGCCAGAAATGACCTCGAACAAAGAATTACCTATTATCTGGAAAAGACTTCTCTTACAGAGCATCAGAATAAAAAAATGCGGCAATTATCTGGTGGTATGAAGAGACGTGTCGGACTCATACAGGCACTTCTTAATAATCCGGATTTTTTGATTATTGATGAACCTACCACCGGGTTAGATCCGGAAGAAAGAATCAGGATCCGCAATCTTTTGGTTGATTTTTCAAAGGATAGAACTGTGCTGTTTTCCACTCATGTAGTAGAAGATTTAGCAGCAACCTGTACACAGCTTGCCATTATGAAAAAGGGAAGTTTTTTATATTCTGGAAGCGTGAGTGGGTTGCTGGAAAATGCAAAGGGCTGTGTTTGGAATTGTACGGTACAAAATGCAGAAGAAGCCCGTTTGTTAGAAGCCAATTATTCTATATCATCTAAGCAGTATGTAGAAAATGGAATTCATATGAAAGTATTAAGCAAAGGAAAGCCAAATGAGAATTGTGTCCTGGATAATGATATCACTTTGGAAGATGCATATATTTATTTGACGAATAGTTGAATATAACGGCGGGCAAGTTGCCCGCCGTAAATTATGCTTATTTTGTTAAAAGACCGGATAGATTTTTTCCAATGCAAAATCCAATCTGTGGATATAACTCCTGAATTTCCTGATATTTTGCTTCAATCATTTCTGGTTCATCAGCCCAGATCTTTTCATATATTTTGAAAGCTCTTTTAAAATGTGTTTTGGCTTGCGGAAGATTGGCAGTCATCAGATAAATGGTTCCAAGGGTTTCCTGTACTTTGGCATAATCCAGACAGTCATCGGAATGGTATTCCTTGATGATGCCGGATAATTTTTGCAATTCAGAGATGCCTCTTTCGGGTTCCTGCTGTTCTGTCAGGAACATTGCATAATTGGCAATCTGAGGTATGCTGTCATTTATATGAAGCAGGTTAAATTGGTCAAGCAGTGAGATACTTTTTTCCATGTGTTCTCTTGCAAGATCGGGATGACCGTTCATGCGGTAAAGTCCACCGAGATTGGCATGAAGGTTGGAAACAAGGCGAGCATTGTCAGCAGTGATATTTTCTATCTGGGCAAGTGCATCCTTTTCCAGTTTTATTGCTTTTTCTGGCTTGATTTCAAGAGTAGCCTGAAAATCCAGTAACAATGCCTGGTCAGAATCGGTGCCAATGTCTTTAGGCTTCAAAAAATTTTTTAATTCCTGAATGATTTCTTTCATACCTTTCTGGTAATTATAATTATCCATATATGGAAAAACATTTTCCAGAAAAAGTAGATATTTTGGTATATCATCTTTTTCAATCAATTCTATGATGTTTCCTGCTGTCTGAAACAGCTTCTTGTAATAATCGACTTCAATTCCATGCATTAAACATATTTTCTGTAAAGAATCCAGTAATATGTGACAGCTACTTACAGATGGTTTTGTCTCTGAAAGGGCAATTTCCTTAATCATAGGATGCAGGGAGATTGTGTGACGTGTAGTTGTCTGCACAAAACCAGTTTCAATCAAGTCGTTAATTTCATTTAAGGTAGGCAGTTCCAGCCATTTGGCGAATATGCGGGCAGAAATACCAGTGTAAGGAAGAAAACACAAATTGCACATGATATCCTGCTGTTTTCGGGATAAAGCATATAGTGAAAATAGAGTATGGATATGACTATAATAAGTGGCTTTACTGCTTTGACCATCCTTGATTATCTTAATTTTATCTTCGTTATCGAGAGATGCTCTTTCTTCCTGAAGTTTTGCTAATAACTGACCTGGAGTTGAAATTCCATTTTCCAAAAGTTTTGCAGCCAGTTCTACAGCAAAAGTATGATAGTGTACGGTCTCTATGATTTTTTCGACGGTCGAACGATACTTGTCTGCTTCTGAATAAAATGCAGATGTCAGTTGGAAAAGAATGTTTATATCCTTTATTTCTTTTAATTGAAAAGTACAGTATTCATTCAGATTACTTCTGGTCGTAAATAAAATCTGACAGCGGTATTTTAATACTACTGACAGAAAACTGTCCTGTGTAGCTGTGACATTAAAATTATCTATGATAAGCAGAGTATCGGATTTCAGGGAACGCAGAAAACGGTTATGTCTTTGAAACCGTTCCTGTTCGCTGATTTCTGGTGGATCATCAATAAAATCCATGTCAGTAATGTCCTGATGAAGATCACCTGTATATTCTACATATAGAATGTTAGTGTAATGCTTTTTGTAATGTTTTGCGTAGGCTTTGGCAAGTTCGCTTTTACCAATACCGGCAATTCCGCAAAGAAAAACATGACGGTTTTCCTCAAGCATGGTATATAATTCTTCTAGTTCTTTATCTCTTCCGATAAAATGACGGCATGGTTTCGGAACCTCACTGTCCATAATATAATCCAGCACAATGGGTGACAGGGCACCTCCGGCAATTAATTTTTGATTTTTAGTATCACGTTTGATAAATTGTCGCTCCATGCCAAAAGAAATCAGCTTTGCAAGAAAAAGCAGACGTGAGCTGGCTGGTTTGTACAGAGAAGCCAGATTTTTCTTTTTGGCATCGGAGATGGTGTCATCTTGTATAAATAATGTGTATATATCCTGCATAGCCATATTGCAGTCAGACATCAATGGAAGCAGATTCTGGTGAATGGTTTCTGCCAGTTTTTTCTGATTACTGGGTTTGGAATAGTAGGCAGATATTTTGGGACTGATCTTTGCTTGACCGGTCAGCCAACGACAAACCAGACCATTATCCATAGAAAAATCCTGATTTGCCGGATCATCCATAAAATCTTCAAATAATTCGTATAAAAAATCAGGCTGACTCATTTGATTACTTTCGCTGATATGATTTTTTAAGCAAGTGCTAATAGAAGAAAAATCGCATCGATTCAATAGAAATTCCCCTTTCGTAGTTAAGATTAAGTATATCTATCATAATACGAACATATATTCGATTCAAGAAAATGCGGATATTTTTAAATTGATTGTGTCAATTTACAATCAATTTCTATTCAATGTGGTTTTCCGGCAGGTTCTGTAAAATAAGCTCAGATCAAAACAATAACGGGAGGAGCTTATGCAACAGAATATTGAATTTGAGCGGTGCATTGATTTTCTGGTACGGATGATTGATAAGTACGGCGCTGAAGTCCTCCGGGAGTTGGAGGAAGAAAAACAGAATAAGGAAGAAAAAGAAGCGGCAGTTTCCTGAAATACAAAATGTAAATCAGACTGTCGCTTTTTTCATGCATTTTTAAATCAAATAAATTTTAAAAGCTGATGCAGAGTGTGTGGCTCATTATTCTGAGAAGCGGTAATACGCGTATCAAATGGCTTGAAATGATTCTGCGTATAAAAGCTCAGAAGAAATTCATTATCTTCGCATTCAAGAAACTCCATAACGCCACCTACGGAATATTTGAGACTGGATATGGTTTCCAGTGCAAATCCCAGTAGAATATTTCCAGGAATTCGTTTTTCCTTTGGAAGAGAATAGTTCTTTCCCAACTGGGCGATCAAGTAAGCTGCGGTAGTATAGGATTGTGTTTCTTCATCCAAAATACTGACACGGGACAGTTTTTTTGCCATTGTCTTGCTGATATTTGAAGCACGGACAGAGATTGGTTTTATTGTAAGTGAAAAATAACCAACCAGTGAAGCATCTTCAGCATCAAATACCAGATAAGTGATAGATTGATCTTTTTTGGTAAACTCAATCGCATTATGTAATAAAAAGTATTCCACATCGGGATTTTTGGGACAAGAAAAATCGGAGAGTAAGTCGTAAAGACTTTCCTCTCCGATATATGTCGGTTCGTCTTTATCCAAATATGCCCGAATATTAACGGTAAAATATTTATCAGACATGTTTTTTCTTCCTTTTTGACATTAAAGCTAAGATTTCCTGTGGGTTCGTTAACTGACGTCCGGGAAGTGTCTGCTTTGGTGTGCGGTCACGGTCGGCTTCGTCAATTGCTGCGACAAAACGCTTTACGCTATTTGGATTGGATACGACAAAATTATGAGTAATACTTGAAGTAGCCATACTAACACCTCCTCTTTTTTGGCTTTTTTGTGTATTTATAGTATATGCAATGTGTGATAAAAACACAATATCAAAAACAGAAATTATTTCTAAATAATTTTCAAGCCGGACATTTATTAGACGCTTCCGGTAAGCGAACAATATTTTCGAGCCAATCATTTATAAGTCGCCAATGGTGGGCGGGCAATATTTTGATAACAGAAATGCTCTGTATCTAACTTAATTATACGATTGGCGAAGAAATGCGTCAATACGGAAAATAAGTATTGAAAATAGTTGGAACAAGTACTAAAATAAGGTTGGGACAATAAAACAGAGTTATACTGCGAGGAAGATTATGAAGAATAAAAAGATTAAATGCGATATATATACCAGAGTATCCACAACCATGCAGGTAGATGGCTACAGTCTGGATGCTCAGAAAGAAAAACTCAAGAGATATGCGGAATTTCAGAATATGGAAATCGTAAATGAGTATTCAGATGAAGGTAAGTCTGGAAAGAGCGTAGAGGGCAGACCGGAATTTCAGAGAATGTTGGATAATATTGAGAATGGAACAGATGAGGTACAGTTTGTACTGGTGTTCAAGCTTTCCAGATTCGGTCGTAATGCAGCAGATGTATTAAACTCTTTGCAGAGGATGCAGGATTTTGGAGTGAATCTGATCTGTGTAGAAGATGGAATTGACAGCTCAAAAGATAGTGGAAAGCTGATGATTTCTGTTCTGTCTGCGGTGGCAGAGATTGAACGGGAGAATATCCTTGTTCAGACAATGGAAGGACGTAAGCAGAAAGCCAGGGAAGGAAAATGGAACGGAGGATTCGCTCCATATGGTTATGAATTGGTAAATGGAGAATTACAGATTGCAGAGGACGAAGCGGAGATTATTCGTTTGATTTATGACAAATTTATTCATACTAATATGGGAATCTCTGCGATTGCTGCATGGCTGAACCAGCATGGATATAAAAAGAAAAAACGACAGAATAATACATTGGACGCATTTGCCTCTTCCTTTATAAAAGGTGTTCTGGATAATCCGGTATACTGTGGAAAGTTGGCTTATGGACAAAGGAAGAACGAGAAAGTTTCTGGAACAAGAAATGAATATCGCATTGTAAAACAGGAAAATTATATGCTGCATGATGGTATCCACGAAGGGATTATTTCAGAAACAGATTGGGAGCTGGCACATCAAAAACGGGAAAAAACAGGTGTGAAATATGAAAAGACGCATAGTCTGGATCATGAGCATATCTTATCTGGAATATTGAGATGTCCGTTATGTGGAAGCGGTATGTATGGGAACGTGAACCGAAAGAAAAAGAAAGACGGAACCTTATATAAAGATTATTTCTATTATGCCTGTAAACATCGTCGTCTGGTAGACGGTCATAAATGTGGATATCGTAAACAATGGAGTGAGGAGAAGATTAACAATGCAGTGGAAGAAGTTATTCGGAAGCTGGTGAAGAATCCTAAATTTGAAGAAGCAATTCTGAATAAAATTGGTTCAAGAATAGATACAGAAGAAATAGAAAAAGAGATTGACGGATTGGAAAAGCAGCACAGGCAGTTGACCGGAGCAAAAGCAAGACTTGGACAGCAGATGGACAGTCTGGATATTATGGATAAATTTTATGAGAAGAAATATCAGGATATGGAGACAAGGTTATACCGTTTGTATGATGAGATTGAAGGCGTGGAGAACAGTATAGAGGAAGTAAAGAATCGCCTGTTGAATATTCGGCAACAGAAAATATCAGAAGAAAACGTCTATCAATTTCTTTTATATTTTGATAAACTATATGATAAGTTCACCGACCTGGAGAAGAAAGAATTTCTTAACAGCTTTGTGGAACAGGTAGACATTTACGAGCAGGAGCAGCCAGATGGCAGATTCCTGAAGCACATAAAGTTCCGTTTTCCGGTGTATTTTGGAGACAGGGAGACACAGGAACTTTGTTGGGACAACGAAAGTACCGTTGAGACGGTCTGTTTACTCTCGAGAAAAGCCCCAGTTTAAGTGGGTTTCCGGCGATTATCGCAGGATATGAACCTGTGTTTTTAGCGAAAAATTATGAGAATATAGAATTTCCCCACAAGGGGTGTAAGTAAAATCCGCGGACAACTGCTTGTGCACCGAAACTTTATCGGCATAAAGCGTGTCCGCGGATTTTACCATTTGTACAAGATATTCCATTGAAAGTGTTCCTCTAAAGGATTATAATAAATATGTTGTCATTGTAATATGGAGGAAGTATATGGAACTTTTAACAACAACCGAAATGGCAAAAAAGTGGGGGCTCTCCAGACGAAGAGTAACAACATACTGTACAAATGGGCGGATCGAAGGAGCGATTATGAAGGGAAATACATGGCTAATACCTGATAATGCGATAAAGCCTGAAGATCCCAGGCGTACAAGAAAAAATAGTGATGAGATAGAGGAGGGCGCTAAATGAGTTCATATACTGAGATTGATACAGCTTTATTAGATTTGGATTTTACAAATCCGCGTATACAAAATTATTTACAAAACTATCCGGAAGAAAGCAGATCAGGAGAATTACTTGCTATGCTGCTAGGAACTGGAACTGACAGTTGTGCAAGTTTAAAGGAGTCTATCAAGGAGCATGGTGGAATCATTAATCCAATTATTGTAAATCACTTTCCGGATGGCAGATACGTAGTTATCGAGGGTAACACTCGTCTGCAAATATATAGAGATTTTATTAGGGACAATGTGCCAGGAAATTGGAATAAAATCAGGGCTATCATCTATGAGAATCTCGAAAATAATGAAATGCACTCAATTCGGTTACAGGCACATTTGGTTGGACCAAGAGATTGGGATGCTTATGCCAAGGCGAAATATTTAACCTTTCTTTCGGACGAAGAGAAAATGCCTATGAAAGAACTTTTGGCGTATTGTGGTGGATCCTCAAAAGCATCAGAAATTCGCTACATGATTCAAGCATATAAAGATATGAGAGATATATATGCTCCACTATGTGAGGATGACACACAGTTCGATCAAAAGAAATTTTCCGGCTTTGTTGAATTACAAAAAAAGAATGTTGTGGAAAGTCTTCAGTTACATGGATATGACAAAACTGATTTTGCACAATGGATGGTAGATGAAAAATTCTCTCGATTAGAAGACGTGAGACGATTACCACAGATTCTGAATAGTAAAAGAGCAAGGCAGGCTTTTTTAAAGCATGACACGGCTGCGGCTAAGAAAATTTTAGAAGCTGAGGATATCACACCGGATTCTCTGAAAAATGTTACCTACGAGATGTTGGCCAATGAACTTTCAAAGAGAATGTTTGACATTACACATGTGGAGGTCCTTAAGCTAAAAACAGATGCTGAGTATGAGGAAAAATTAAACGCACTACGAAAAGTAGTTGAGACAGTGCAGAGCATAGTCTTAGATGAAATTGATGGTAACTGATATGGGAGAATCAAATAAGCATAAGGTTTTAGTTGAATACGCCTTAAGATTTATTAAAGATAGCGTTGGGGAGGAGTTGAGTTATTTTATCGAAACCGATATTAATGATGGACGACCGCTTCCTCAATTGACAATGGAAGGATACAGACCAGACGTATTTTTTGAATACAACGGTGTTATGTTTATAGGAGAGGCAAAAACAAGTGATGACATTTTGAGAGAACATAGTATAAATCAATATTACTCATACTTGAAAAAATGTTCATTAAACCAGGGACATGCAACATTTGTTTTGGCAGTTCCTCTTGAAGACCGGGCCAGGGCAAATAATATTCTTGGAAAAATCAAGAAAGAAATACCTGGGGATTATGAAGTAAAAGCGATTGGAATGATTGTATAGTTATGAAAAGTAACAAGTTAAAACGAGAGCCTAAATATATAGCCAAATTTAAGGCTTTTCCGTATCAGCAAGAAGCTGTAGATGCGGTGAAAGATTTAGAATATGCTGCGATTTTTCATGAGCAGGGATTGGGTAAAACTAAAATTGCCATTGATGTGCTTTTATATTGGCTGTCAGAGTGTTCGATGGATACAGTCGACCAGAAGCAGACGCTAGAGCATGTTTTTGATGCATTGTATGCAAAATATACTAATGCCAAAGCTAATGATATTATCCAGACAATAATCGATTCGTTTTAATTCTAAAATTGACAAAAGAACATATGTTTGACCTAATAACATTAGGTTCGCTACCTAGGGTTTTTTATATTTTGTTAAACAGGCCGATCAATATTTATCCCGGTATTGGAGGTGTGATTGACATGGAATTGGAAGAATGCATCAAAGATAATTTTGATGAGTCACTTCGTGTGTATATTCAGTCTCAAGAATATACCCGACTTAAGCAGCAGGAAGATAGGCTGTTATCATATTTGCAAGCAGGGTTAAGTGATATGCAGAAGCAGCAACTTGGAGCATACATGGACGCAACTACGGAAGTACATAGTGCATTAGCGTCTCAGGATTACGTGAATGGAGTTGTTGATGGTATCGCTTTACGAGAGAAGGTAACAGCAAAATAGGTTGTAAGGATGACCAGCTTTGATTTCCCTTTGAGCTGGCCTTTTCTTTTGTAGGAGGCATTTATGGCAGCAGGATATAAAGCAGGCGATAAAGCCTATATTGTAGAAAGTAATAGGATAGTCCGGGAGTGTACGGTGGTGCGCCCGGCTGGAAATTTGATTATTATAAGATTTGAAAATGGCGGTGGAATCCAGGTAAACAAGAATAGGTTGTTTGCCACAAAAGAAGCTGCAGAGGAGAGCATATCAAAGGCCGAGCCAAAGCCGGTGGTAGCACAGCAGCGAGGGTATCGTTCACCTTATGATTATTGGCATTAAAATAAGCTAGTGAATTCCAGTTTGGTTTTCACTAGCTTTCTGCCTTTTTTGTATTCTATTTTTCATAGGCTTCTTCTCTGGAATAGCCTCGTTCAATACCAGCATCGTAAGATGCCTCGGCAAGACAGGCATATTCATCTGATAAATGATTGAGGAGACGGGTAAAGTATGCCTTCATGTGGTCCGGCAACTGCTCAATTTCTTCAAAATTCCATATATATGGTATGTGCGATTTTGTGACTGGCTGGTATATCCGACTTATGATAACGGATTCAATCAGAAAATAGCATATACAGGAAAAGAGGCATGGATTAACAGAATTCTGGCAATCGTAGCTGTACTTTTTATATTGGCAATTATGATAGTGATAATCGTGGAAGTAATAAAACGATACAAAAGAATGTGGGATGAAATTTCGCAAATGTTTTTAGTTGGAAGTCTTTCTGGGATAGCAGTACTTGGAGATATAATCAGAGGATATTTGCCTGTGAATTTGATATTGTTATTTGGATTTATCAATGTAGGAATCATGCTGCTACGAGTATATCTTCAAAAGAAATTTGATTATCTGTAAAATGAAATAAGGTGAAAAGGGGAAATCGGCTAATGCCGATTTCTACCTTATCTTTACCGAGGAAAAAAAGTGTGATTGTATTAGGCCCGACATGACTTCCGGTGCAGAAACCATAGGAAGTGTTGATAAAATCTTGTATTTTGATTTTTTATGTATTTGATTTGTTTTTTATCTGAAACTGATACCAATACCTACTGCACCGGGACCAGTATGAACACTGATACTGGCAGAAAGCGGACTGTAAAAAACGTCAGCTTCCGGAAATTTATTGTGGAGCAGAGTCAGCCATTCTTTCTGCTGTGTAGTTGTAAGTCCGGCACCGGCGGCTCCAATATGCAATTTCGACATATCTTGATGGACAAATCTTTTTTCAAGATCAGACTGAATTGCAAGAATCATTTTTTCTTCAGCTCTTTTCATAGAACCACGTGCTTTGGCATAAGAATCCAGCTTTTCGCCCTGGATTGTTAAAATCGGTTTTATGGATAGTACTGTTCCAATCAGAGCTGCCGCAGGGGTGATACGTCCTCCCTTTTTCAGGTATTCTAATGTATTTACAGTAATATAGATGCTTGAATTATAGGCATCAGATTCTAAGGCTGCTTTTATTTCCTTTGCAGAAGCTCCATTCAGGGACATTTCTCTTGCATGGAGCACTGATTCGTACATGGTAACGGAAATTCGATGATTATCAACAACTTCAATTTTTCCCTCATAATCCAGTGAATATCCTGTAGCAGCAGCACAAGAATTGGACAGACCACTTGACATTGGAATGTATACAAGCTCATCATATCCTTCGTCTAAGATTTGACTCCATAAATCCATTACATCACCAGGGGAGGGTTGAGAAGTGGTAATGTGTTTGCTGCTGGAAAGCGCATGGAAAAATTCGGCTTCTGTGATAGTGTCATTTTCATAAAAAGTTGTTTCATCAATAATTATAGGCATATGTATAACATATATTCCAAGTTTTTCGGCGATATTTTTAGTAATACCACTGTTTGTGTCAGTCATGATGGCTGTTTTCATAGTGCTTTTCTCCTGATTATTAAAAATACTGTAACTGTTCAGAGCCAGCCTCCAAAATGCTACGCATTTCGTCGGTGTGGCGTATCCGCCAAATAAAATTTCAAAAACAGTTTTAAAAATGCAAGCATTTTATACCTGTTTTTTGAAATTTTGCTTGGCTCTGAACAGTTACAAAATACTAATAGTAAAATATTGGATTGTAAAAAAGAATAAAATACCTTATAATGATGTTACAGATTGTAACATTAAAAGAGAAACATTTCAATATCTACAAGAGAAATATTTCATCAGGAATGGAGTTATAGCGATGAAGAAAAGAATAAGTCAGACCAATATTCAGGTAAAACAGGATATGTACAAAGCACTGCTGCGGCTGATGGGAGATAAAGCATTTTCTTCCATTTCTGTTTCAGATATCACTTCAGAGGCGAATGTTTCCAGAATGTCGTTTTATAGAAATTATAATGCGATAGAGGATATCCTGACGGAACATTTAGTTGAGGTGGTGGAAGAATATAGAGCAAAAGAATCCGATACAGAAAGCAAAACGGTATTCTATGAGAAAAAATATATGCTGCGCTGCTTCAGATTCTTCTATTTGCATCGTGAATTTATAGACGCTCTGATTACAGCCGGAATGGGGGATTTATTTTTAGCAAAAATTACAGAGTATCTTATCCAGAAATGGATTGATGTAGAAAAAGGAACAAGAGAAGAAAATCTGAGAATCAGTGCGTTTGCCGGTGCTATTTATAATATGTATCGGGAATGGAGTAAGGGGGATTTTCTTGAATTGCCAGAGGATGTTGCAACAATTTTATATGATTTAAGAAAACAGACGGGCTAAACCCAGAATAGAGGCGATTATATGTTTAAGAAACTGATATTGGTGCAAGGCATCTTGCTTGCTTTCCAGACACTGCTATATTTTGGAAGCGAGTTTTTTCAGAGTAAGATTCACAACGTAAAACGTTCGGTGGATGATAAGATTCCTTTTCTTCCATGGACGGTGTTACCTTACTGTTTCTGGTTTCCAATGATTGCTTTTTATCCGCTGATAGTTTTCCGAACTGATCCATGTTCTTATTGTGGTTATCTGATGACTATGGTAATGGAAATCGTACTCAGTGTGGTGTGCTATTTGATCTATCCGACTTCTTTTCAGAGACCGGCGCCTCCAGATGGGTTCTGGGGAAACTTTATGAAATTCGTCTATCATGGCAGCTACAGAGGGCTGAATTGTGCACCAAGTCTGCATTGTTCTAGTTGTTTCCTTGTAATCTGTGTTTCCTTCACATGTGCTGGAATGAGTCTTTGGGTCAGAGTATTTACAGTTTCAATTGCCATTATGATTGTGTTGTCAACTCTTACAACAAAACAGCACACATTAATTGATGTGCTGACGGCAGTTCCGCTTTTTCTGATAAGCAGGATTTTAGGAATTTTGTTAACAATCCGGTATTTTACACCGATATTGACATTTGTTGGAAAATAAAAAAGAAAAAGGTGAATGAGCTGTAATGCGGAGGAGGAAAAAATTATGATTTGTGGAATGACATACTATCAGATATGCTGGTATTTCCTGATATATTCCTTTGGTGGCTGGGTTGTTGAAGTGATCTTTCATGCAGTAGCTTTGGGAAAAGTTGTGAACAGAGGATTCCTAAATGGTCCGGTGTGTCCGGTATATGGATTTGGAGTACTAGCTGTTTTTGCTATGATAAATACACTGCAAAGCAGTGGTTATCAGATGAGTGATGGAATGATATTTTTATTTGGAATTATTCTGGCTACTATAGTGGAGTTAATAGCTGGATGGCTGTTAGATGTATGTTTTCATGCGAGATGGTGGGATTATTCGGATAAACCTTTAAATTTTCATGGGTATATCTGTCTGGAATTTTCGATAATATGGGGACTGGCAATTGTTTTTGTCGTGAAAGTTTTTCAAAAATATGTGGAAAACCATACATCGCCACATGCTGATTCAACTTTTGGCTGGATCTTACTGGTGATTTTATATTGTGTGTATCTGGCAGATTTTATTGTTACAGTAGCTGTTATACGGGGGTTAAATAAGAAACTTACCAGATTAAATAAGATTCGTTCGGATATGCGGATTGTAAGTGATAAAATCAGTGATACCGTTGCAAACACAACAATAGATACAGCACAGGTTATAGATGAAGGAAAGGTGCAGACAGCTCTTGCAAAAGCTGAATTGCGTGAAACTGCTGAAATGAAAAAAGAACAATCCATCGAGAAACTTCGCAAAAAAAGAACTGAACTTCAAAGGGAATTTGATGAACTTTCTAATTCGATCACTAATCATACAATTGTTGGACAAGGAAGAATTATTAAAGCATTTCCGGAGATGAAGCATCGGTATTACCATGAATTGATTCAGGAGTTAAGAAAAAAATTTTAAAGAAAGAGGTGGAAAAACTATGAAAATGTTAAAAAAGATTAAGACAGATATGTGGATTAACGTATTCATGATGTTATTGATTGGTATATTGTTTATTGTTCGTCCGCAGGATTCTTTGGAGGTAACAGCGATTATTGCAGGCGCTGTAATATTTGCAAATGGTATTTTTGACCTGATTTATTACTTGCGGGTTTGGACAGACTTTTATTCAAGAGGTTCTCTGTTTGAGGGAATTATGAAATGCGTTCTGGGGATTTTTATATTTACTCATGCAGGAATTACGACAGTTTTATTTTCCTATGTATTTAGCATTTATATTATAATCAATGGCATTATCTGTATGGAAACAGCAATATATATGCAGAGAGCATTTGAAGTAAATTGCAGAAAGTATGTCATTTTATCATGCTTTGTAGTTCTGGGTGGAATTATTATGATGTTCTTTTCTCCCAATACGGTTAAGACGGCTGCGATTATGACAGGGATTATTTTCATCATAAATGCGGTGATCGATGGAGTGATTTTATATCACATTCAAAAAATAAGCAGACAGAGTGTAGAAAAAATTCAGGATGCCATAGATGAATTAAGTGGAAATATTATTGATGAAGATGATGTGAAATGAAAAATAAAAAGAAATTAATTCCGATTGTTGCAATTGTCCTTATGGGGATTGTATTTACAGTGATTGTAAAAAAATCCAGTGAACCTTTATCGGTGAATACCATTCTCAGGTATACTCCCGAAAATGCGATGCTTGCAGCTGGGATAGTGCTTTTACTTTTTGCATTAAAAAGTCTGACAGTTGTATTCCCTCTTTCCATCCTGTATCTTGCAAGTGGAATTCTTTTTCAGCCTGTAATTGCGGTTTTAACATAATATAGCAAGAATTCTCCTTCCTTTACAGGTGGGTGATGAATTGCGCAAAAACAAAAAGAACACTTGTTCGATAGAACGATCTATGGTATAATAGAATCAGTCGAAAAGATAATTATTGGAGAAAGGGCTGATTTGCATGAAAAAAATAGATCATAATGCGCATTCAGTATATCTGATGTATTATCATCTGATCATGGTGGTGAAATATCGAAGAAAAGTGATTGATAATCCGATTTCAGAAAGAGCAAAAGAGATATGGGAACATATTGCTCCAAGGTATGGGATAGTTCTGGAAGAATGGAATCATGACATTGATCATGTGCATGTAATGTTCCGTGCGCAGCCGAGAACAGAACTTAGTAAATTTATCAATGCTTATAAAAGTGCAAGTAGCAGACTGTTGAAAAAGGAGTATCCAGAGATCAGAGAAAAACTTTGGAAAGAAGCCTTTTGGAGTCAGAGTTTTTGCTTACTGACAGCTGGAGGCGCTCCGGTAGAAGTAATCCGTCAATATATTGAAAGCCAGGGAGAGAAAAAGTATTGAACATAGCATATCGTTTCCAAATTTATCCGACAGAAGAACAGAAGATACTTCTGGGCAAAACATTTGGCTGTTGTCGTTTCCTGTACAATCAAATGCTTAATGATAAGATCCAGGAGTATGAAAAGACGAAGAAAATGTTAAAAAATACACCGGCCATGTATAAAAAGGAATATCCATTTTTGAAAGAAGTAGATTCGCTGGCGCTGGCAAATGTCCAGCTTCATCTGGAAAAGGCATATAAGAATTTTTTTCGAGAACCCAAGATTGGATTTCCAAGGTTCAAGTCAAAGCATCATTCCAGAAACAGCTATACAACGAATGTGGTCAATGGAAATATCCTGATGGAAAGTAAGCGGATCAGACTTCCGAAATTAAAATGGGTTGCCATGAAAAAACACAGAGAGCCAGCGGAAGATTTTCGTCTGAAATCAGTGACAGTCAGTATGGAACCATCCGGAAAATACTTTGCAAGCCTGTTGTATGAAGGATACAGCTGTGAAAACCAAGCAGCTGAACCAGATTACAGTACTGCAACGATACTTGGAATAGATTATGCAATGCAGGGGATGGCAGTATTTTCAGAAAAGATTGAGATGGAAGAAGCAGGGTTTTTCAGAAAAAATGAAAAGAGGCTGGCGAGGGAGCAACGAAAGTTGTCAAGATGCGTACGGGGAAGTCATAATTACGAACTGCAGAAAAAGAAAGTTGCCAGATGTCATGAAAAGATACGGAATCAGCGAAGAGATTATCTGCACAAACTTAGTCGAAAGATTGCAGATAGTTTTGATGCAGTTGCAGTGGAAGATATCGATATGAAAGCGATGGGACAGTGCCTGCATTTCGGAAAAAGCGTACAGGATAATGGATATGGAATGTTCAGGGAAATGTTAGACTATAAACTGGCATGGAAAGGAAAGAAAATGGTAAAAGTAGACCGTTTTTTTCCTTCCAGTAAAAAATGCTGTAAATGTGGTAGGATAAAGAAAGAGCTGAAATTATCCGAAAGAGTCTATCACTGTGAGTGTGGAAATAAGATGGACAGAGATCGTAATGCAGCAATCAACATCCGTGAAGAGGCAAGAAGGATGTTGACAGCATAAACTGTCCGTATCCGGACAATAGAAAAACAAGAAAATATGCCCGTGTCCGGGCAAAAGAATCGTGGGGCACGCGAGGATAGCTTGTAGATACTTGGCTCAGTAGAGCCATTGAGCAAGAAGCCCCCACTTCAAAATCAGGGATTTAAGTGGTGGGAGCATGTCACGATGAATAGTTAATAAAGAGAGGTGCATATGCTATGCCAGGTATACTCGTGGTTGAAGATGATGAAAATTTAAATCGTGGAATTACATTCTCACTGA
Source organism: Coprococcus sp. AM100_B19A (assembly GCF_027662015.1). Classification (NCBI taxonomy): domain Bacteria; kingdom Bacillati; phylum Bacillota; class Clostridia; order Lachnospirales; family Lachnospiraceae; genus Coprococcus; species Coprococcus sp. AM100_B19A. The sequence continues at coordinate 31,335 of NZ_JAQDKN010000008.1, read as the reverse complement.
AAAAATCCGGATATGAGGTTTTTTCAGCAGAATCAGTGAAAAAAGCGAAAAGAATTGCAAGTGATAATAATGTGGATGTTACCATTTGTGATGTGAATCTTCCGGATGGGAATGGACTGGAATTTGTAAGGTGGATGAGATACAATTATAATACATACATTATTTGTCTTACAGCACTAGATCAGGAGATGGATCATGTCATGGGATATGAAGCAGGGGCAGATGATTATATTACAAAGCCGTTTAGTCTTTCGGTACTTCTTTTGAAAATAGAAGCACATTTCCGACGCAGACAGGAGAAAACGGAAGCCGGGAAGATGATTTCGGGAGATATCGTATTTATCGCAGGAGAAATGAAAGTCCTGATAAAGAGTCGAGAAATCAGTCTGACAAAAACGGAGTTGAAAATGCTGACTTTTTTTCTGCAGAATCCGAAACAGATTCTTTCAAAAACACAAATATTGGAAAATGTGTTTGATCTGGAAGGGGATTTTGTGGATGAAAATACAATCGCTGTCAATATCAGAAGACTCCGTGAGAAAATCGAAGACAATCCGGCTGCACCGGTCTATATAAAGAATATCAGAGGTCTTGGGTATATATGGAATCAGGAAGTAAGGCAGTGACAAAGAGATATCGCAAGAAGATTACAGTAGTGCTCTCCTTGGTTTTGCCTGTCATAGTATTGTTTGCAATATTAAATTGCTTTACCACGTATGTGTTTTATGAAGATTATAAATATAAAATGAATCTTATGACAGAGATTGCTGCAAAGGAAGAATTTTCCGGGCTGGATGCTGTTTCGGAATTGCTTAAGGATAAGGATATTGAAACTAACGAACAGGGAAGGCAATTATTGGAGCAATATGGATACTGGGGAAATAATGGGAATACATTTTATTCACAATTCCGGCATCAGGTTATGGTGACCGGTGTTGTAAGCACTTTGATATGCGTGCTTCTTTTGACTTTTTTACTTTATTGGAAGAAAAAAGAAGATGCGTGTCATCAGAAAATTTTAGACCAGTTGGAAGAAATTCTGATCAGATTCCGTGAAAATAAATTTGATGATTTACTGAAAACGGAAAATCCAGCAGAACTGGAAAAATTGAATGACCAGCTTGAAGCAATCGGACATCATATTCAGTTGATAAAGGAAGAAGCAAGGGCAGAAAAGGAGAACACGAAAGAAATGGTTTCTGATATTTCTCACCAGTTAAAGACACCGGTTGCAGCTTTGGATACATGTTTTAGTGTGCTGATGCAGAATGACTTAAGTGCCACAGAACAGGAGGAGTTTCGTATCCGTTGTCGGAGTGCTCTGGATGGACTGGAGACATTATTGCAGTCGCTTCTTGAAATATCCAAGATGGAAACTGGACTGATTCAGATTAATAAGAAAAAACTTCCGCTTATGGATACTGTCATATCTGCTGTGAACTGTACTTATCCAAAAGCGGATGAGAAAGAAATTGAATTCGTTTTTGACTATGCAAAAGAGCTGGAAACATGCATGGTTATGCAAGATAAAAGGTGGCTTGGTGAAGCTGTGATCAACGTTCTGGATAATGCGGTCAAGTACAGTCCGTGTGGTTCGAAAATATTTATCCGGTTACAAAAAAGAAACGATCTTGTAAGAATGGAAATTGAGGATCAGGGAATTGGTATTCCGCAGAATGAGTATCACAAAATTTTTCAACGATTTTACAGAGGAAGTTCCAAGGAGGTCATGGAAAAGAGTGGTACAGGAATCGGACTTTTTCTATCGAGAGAAATTATCGAAAAACACGCAGGTACGATTACGGTAACCTCCGGTAAAAAGAAAAAAGGAAGCACGTTTGTGATTCAATTACCATATGTTGGTTAAATTTTAAGTGAGCAGAAATCTTACAATTCTGTAAGACTTCTGCTCGTTTTTTGAAAGTGAAATGAAAGATTGCCCTGATACAATTTGGATGTAGGTTGAAAAATGACCAAATATATAAACAGGCAAAGAAAGCGTGCTGAAAAGGTACGCTTTACAGAATTGAAAAGGAGGCAACACATGAGTGTGATATTAGAAACCAAGCAGCTTTGTAAGTTTTATGGCGCAGGTGAGAATCAGGTCAAAGCGGTCAATCAGGTGGACATTCAGATTGAGCAGGGAGAATTTGTCGCAATTGTCGGAAAGTCAGGTTCCGGTAAAAGTACATTACTTCATATGCTTGGAGGGCTTGACACCCCTACAAAAGGCAGTGTTACTTTAGCCGGGAAAGATTTATACAGGATGAAGGAAGATGCCCTTGCTGTTTTCCGCAGAAGAAAAATCGGATTTGTTTTTCAGGCATTTAATCTGGTTTCATCTGTTAATGTCTGGGAAAATATTGTACTGCCATTGGGGCTGGATGGAAGAAAAGTGGATGAAGCGTATGTAAATGATATCATTGCAACTCTGGGGATTGAAAACCGGATTTATAATCTGCCAAATCAGTTATCCGGAGGACAGCAGCAGAGAGTAGCAATTGCAAGAGCACTGGTGAATCGTCCGGAAATTATATTTGCAGATGAGCCGACAGGAAATCTTGATTCTAAGACCAGTGATGAGGTAATCGCCCTGCTTAAGATGACAGCAAAAAAATATGGACAGACAATTGTAATGATTACCCATGATGACGAAATTGCACAGGTCGCTGATCGTATTCTGGTAATTGAGGATGGACAGGTGGTGGATTTTAGATGAAGACAATAAGCAGGATTGCATATAGCAATGACAAAAAGAACAAGACAAGAAGTATACTGATTATGATGTCCATATGTCTGACTACGATGCTGCTTGTGATTATCAGTACTGTGGGAAATGGAATGATCCGTTTACAGAAAAGTCAGGCGGCAGGCTCATATGGAAGCAATTATGGTTTGTTTGTCGCAGCAGGCGGACCGCAGTTAAAAGAAGTAAACCGCCGTGCGGAAATAGATGCTACAGGCACTATGTGCACCGAAGGTATCATAAAAGGCAACGAAAACGGTGGTTTTGTCTGCATGGATGAGACTGCAAGAAAGATGCTTCCCTATAATAAGGAATATGAGTTAAAGGAAGGAAAGTATCCGGGGGGAACGCAGGAAATTGCCGCAGGAAGAGCATTTTTTCGTGCAATGGGGTATGGTGATGTAAAGGTCGGAGATACGGTTACACTGGATTACCGCGCAGGGATGCAGTCAGAATATAAGCCGGAAGAATTTGTTGTCAGCGGGATTTTATATGACCGGGATGAATATACCATCGAGGCTTCCTATGTTGTATTCGGTTCGCGGGATTTTTATAATGAGCGTGTTGCGGAGGGTGACAGGCGATATAATATCTATTTTACCTTGAGCGATTCTGCAAATGTATCTATGAATAATGTTGCGCCTGTTATAAAAGAAATCGCGGATTCCTGCGGCATTGACCAGAAAAACGTGATCATCAATGACCTCTACCTGCAGTGGGTATTGCAGCCGAGCTATGAAATGATTGTGGTTTGTGGAACCCTGATCCTCGGAATCGTGCTGTTTTCCGTTGTGGTCATTTATAATATCTTCCAGGTCGGGATCGCCCAGAAGGTTCAGGAGTACGGAAAAATCAAGGCGCTGGGTGCAACCAGAAAGCAGATGAAGCAGTTGATCTTTCGTGAGGGCATTCTTCTGGCGGTTCCTTCGATACCGCTGGGTCTGCTGTTTGGTTTCCTGATTGCAAAAGTCAGCTTCAACTGGCTGGTGGAGCAGGGAAATCTGGTATCGTCCGGAATCAAGAACCATCAGGTGCCTCTGTTTTCACTGACAATTATGCTCATCTGCATTTTTGTATCGTTTCTTACGGTCGTTTTGGCTCTGCGCAAACCCATGAAAATTGTTTCCCGGATTTCACCCATCGAAGCGACACGGTATCTTGACGGCTCCAAAAAGCAAAAACAGGGCAGACGAAAAGGCAGAAAAGATGTCACCGTTTTCTCCATGGCAATGGCAAATGTGACAGGCAATCCGAAAAGAACCATTGCTACGATTCTTACCATGGGGCTTTCCTGTGTATTGTTCGTAATTATCTCTAATTATGTTGGGAATATTGACACGGAGCACGAGGCGCGGATTGCAATCAACCATGGACAATTTGAGTTGCAGCTGGATTATTCCCAGAATTATGATGAAGCCTATTCGGAGAATAATCTGGACACAATCCTACAGAACAACCCACTGAATGATTCAATGATTGAAGAAATCAAAAGCATTCCAGGAGTGACAGATGTCATGACGAGAGAGATTGTCTATGTAAATCTGAACGGAACAAGATATCCAGCTGATATTGTGAGTAAAAATGATTTTGATTTTATGCGCCAAGACGGGGATATTGGCTCTATGGACTATGATCAGGCGGTAAAGAATGGTGAAATTTTCTTTGGCTGGTCGACGTGGATGGAACAAGATGGATATGCTCCGGGTGAATCCATTGCATTTGACTTTGAGAATGGAAGTGAAACCTATACCTATCAGGGAAAGATTGCAGGATCCTTTGTAAGCGCGGACACTTATCTTGTCATTCCGGAAGGTGTATACCGTTCCATGAATCCGAGGGGAACAGCTTATGGCTATCTGTGGGTGGACTGTGATAAAAAAGATGTTGCATCTGTGGAACAGAGTCTGAATACTTTGATTTCTAATACTTCGCATATAAAAATGGATACTTATCATGCACAGTTACAATCTGCAGAATACGCAAGCCGTATGATGAAGCTTGGCTGCTATCTGTTCATGGCAATTGTCGGTCTCATCGGGTTTATGAATCTGGCAAACACCATGATTATCAATATCACCACGAAGAAGCAGGAGTACGGTGTGCTGCAAGCGGTAGGCATGACCAATAAGCAGTTGAATCTGAGCTTACAAATACAGGGCTTGATTTTTACGGTTGGCACCATCTGCGTCGCACTTGCTGCCGGTCTGCCCCTTGGCTATGCACTGTTTTCCTATGCGAAGCATAATGGGATTTTTGGAATGAACGTTTATCACGTTCCTCTTATCCCGATTCTTGTTATGATTCTTCTGGTTGGTATTCTACAAATTGTGCTTTCCTGTGTTTTAAGCAGTAATCTGAAAAAGGAAACGCTGGTAGAAAGAATAAGGTATCAGGGATAGCAAGTATTGCTGGGATATCCTCAGTATCATAACAGGAATTAAAAGCACTTGGCTTCAAAAAGTTTTGTGCTTTTGACAAAATGCAACCGATATAAGTTTTTTGAAAACTGTCGTTTGGTAAAATCTATTCCATTTTTAAAAGCCTTGCGATAAAATATGTTCTGTGAGACGGTTGTCTTGCTTTCCAAGGGAATGGTCGATAGCAGAAAAGTGAAGGTGGACTTCTCTCTGGAGGATATGGATTTATCTGAATTTAAGGGAAAAGCAACTTATGAGCAGATAAAGGCATATGTACTTGAAAAGACAGGACTGAAGGTTTCATCACTGTATATCGCACAGATTAAGAAGAAGTGTGGATTAGATGTCGGTGAGAACTTCAATCCGGCTAAATCAGAGAATGCGAGACAGCCACAGTGTACACCGGAGAAGGAAGATGCGATTATGCAGGCATTTAGACATTTTGGAATCATATAGATTGTGGATAAGCAGTATCATGTGTTAAAAATATAGTGAAGTATGGAAAAAAGGACATTCCGGAACTGTAGATTTTACAGGTTAGGGGATGTCCTTTTTGCAGATATGGAAGTGTTCAAGGGACAAGGTAATAATACTGATGTATTAAGACTGATTTGAGAGATGTGTGGATGTTGTGACAGCACTGATCTTAAAATATGGACCGGCAATAAAAAGAAAATGGATTTTACGTGATTGGATAAAAAACATACAGGCTGACTGCTTTTGGAGAAGTTTAGCCTGTAAAAGATATCAGCGGTATTTCGATTGTATGAAAGCTATTGTAAAAAATGATACGACATGACATAATCGAATTGACTAAAGTGACATAGGTATTTATAATATAGACAAAACGAAAATGACATGAACGGAGGACAGAGTAATGGAGAAAACTGTAACACTTGAAGAGGCATTAAAAAGAATTGAGGAGTTGGAAAAAGAGAATGCAGAACTTCGGGAGGAATTGGAGTATTACAGAAATCGTAAGTTAAGCGGTCGTCAGAAACATAACGCCAAGTGGATGGCAATTTATAATGATTTTGTTGTTGGGTATGAGAGCGGCATGACAATGGTAGAAATTGCGAAGAGGAACAATGTCAGTGAGCGGACGATTTATAGGTATAAAGCGTATTATGACAAACTGAGGGAAAAAGAGGAATAGACCATTTTACTGACGTCAGTAAAATGGTTTAATGTGGGAGGAGAAAGTCTAATATGGAAAAGAAAATGATAATGAATTATAAGAAAAGATTTGATGAAATTAGGCATGAAGAAAACGGAGTTGAATTTTGGTATGCACGTGAATTAATGCATTTGCTAGATTATTCAAAATGGCAAAATTTTGAAAATGTTTTATTAAAGGCAAAAGTTGCTTGCGCAAATAATGGCATTGTAGTAGAGGACCATTTTGCTGATGCCAGTAAAATGGTTATTCTGGGAAGTGGCGCAAATAGAGAAGTAGAAGATTATATGCTTACACGTTATGCATGTTATCTTATTGCAGAGAACGGAGATCCTCGTAAAGAACAGATCGCTTTTGCACAAAGCTATTTTGCAGTTCAAACAAGAAAACAGGAATTGATAGAAGAAAGGATTTCTTATATTGAAAGAACTGAGGCAAGAGGAAAGCTTCGAGAATCTGAAAAACGACTGTCTCAAAATATATATGAACGTGGAGTTGATGATGCTGGATTTGGACGTATCCGATCTAAGGGGGATCAGGCTTTATTTGGAGGATTCACTACAAAACAAATGAAAGAACGTTTAGGAGTGCAAGATAAAAGGCCGCTTGCAGATTTTTTACCAACACTTACTATTGCTGCAAAGAACCTTGCAACTGAAATGACAAATTATAATGTTGAAGAAAAAGACTTACAGGGTGAGACGGCTATTACTGTTGAGCATGTTGAAAATAATACGTCAGTTAGGGATATGCTGGGGCAGAGGGGGATTAAGCCAGAAAATTTGCCCGCATCAGAAGATATTAAAAAATTAGAACGTAGGGTAAAGAGAGAAGAAAAGAAGTTAGCTGAGCAGTCGGGAAAATTGACAAATGAATAAACTGGGAGGTTAGGTTATTGAAAAAGAAAACAAAATGCTACATATATACTCGTGTATCAACAGCAATTCAGGTTGATGGTTACAGCTTGGATGCACAGAAGGACAAACTAAAAAAATATGCAGAATTTCAGGATATCTACTACCATGCAGGTGGACGCGAACATGAAGCAATCCTTAGTGTAGAAGACTGGAAAACTGTATAGAAAATAAGAAAAAGAACTGGTGTTAAAAGAATAAAGACAATCAATTAACACAAGAGGAGTTTGGTAAATTATTTCATGTTACCAGGCAAACTGTTTCAAATTGGGAAAACGGAAAAAGTTATCCTGATTTGCAAATCCTTGTAAGCATGAGTAATCAATTGTTATAACGCCGACTAAATGTATTGAACAGAATATAAACTGTAGTCTTTTTCTTTTATTCCATATAGCTCGCACCCAGTATTCTTTAAGCTAAAGTAGAAATAGTGCAATTTTCACATGAAATTATACAAGAATTACATAGAAATATATCGTATTATTGATATGGTATTCTTGAATTGTATGTGAGGAGAAAACTATGGCAGCTAAAAGAAAAACATTAACACAATTATCTGTGCCAATATGCTTAGAAACTTTATTTTATATGCTTTCAGGTATGGTTGATACGCTTATGCTATCATCTGTAAGTGATCAGGCTGTAGGAGCAGTGGGAACAGCAAATACATATATAGGTGTTTTTATTATTATGTTTGGAGTAATATCGTCGGGTATGATAGCCGTTATGTCACAAAATATCGGAGCCGGAAGACCGGGGATAGCATATCAGGCAAGGCAACTTGGACTTATATTCAACGCATTGATAGGTATCGTAATGTCTGTCGTTCTTGCTACTTTTTCTGGTGGGATACTTCGAATCGTAAGTATTGCTCCGGCTTTGCTTGAGCCGGCTGAAATATATCTTAGAATTGTTGGCGGCGCATGTTTTTTAAATGCACTGATTCCTATTTTCTCCAGTTATTTGAGAGTGTTTGGATATACAAAACATTCTTTGATAGGAACGGTTGTTGGAAATGTTCTCAATATAATACTTAATTCAGTATTTTTATTTGCATTCAACTGGGGTGTGATGGGAGTTGCTGTTGCCACGGTTATTTCGAGAGTTGTAAATCTTATTATTGTAGCCGGCATGGGGGCTGTACTTATAAAAGCAAAGCAGAGTCCTGAGCGAATTACATCAAGAAAGATATTTGCACAGATTGTTAAGATTGGTTTTCCTTCTGCGCTTGAAACAGCACTTTACAACATCGCAATGACATTTATAGTGCGTTTTATGAATCAGATGGATGTGGATGGAATGAATGTTACAGCGCGTTCATATGCGATACAGATTGCAAATTTCTCGTATTGCGTGGGAGCTGCCCTTGCTCAGGCAAATGCAATTATGACCGGCTGGAGAATTGGAGCAAAAGAGTTTGAGGAATGTAACAAGGGGACGAGAAAAGCTGCGATATATGGTATCATCACAGCGACATGCTTTTCCGTGACCTTTGCATTTGCCGGACATTTTATCGTGCATATATTTACGGATGATATACAGATGATAAATCTTGTGGTAAAGTTGTTAATAGTAGATATATTTCTTGAACTTGGAAGGGTAACAAACCTTGTATATGGGCAGGCGTTAAAAACGAGCGGAGACGCATTTTTTCCGGTTATATTAGGTGCGATATTTATGTATTTGTTTGCAGTTGGCGGAACCTATTTTCTCGGAATACACATGGGACTTCTGGCTGTAGGAGCATATATTGCTATGGCAGGTGACGAATGTGCGAGAGCAGTGGGAATGGTACTTAGATGGAAGAGTGGAAAATGGAAAAGTAAAGGTCTTATAGAAGTATAGGAGAGATTATGTACTTTGAATTAAAGGAAAATAAACCACATGGTACAAAGGATGATCCGTTTAGTACATATCATATAAAAAATGAAGGACGATCATTTCAGATACCGGTTCATTGGCATGATGAACTGGAAATTATATATGTAAAAAGTGGTTTTTTGACTGTTAGTATATCAGGAGAAAATTATATTGGAACCCCCGGGGATGCTTTTGTAGTGTCGCCGGGTAATCTGCATTTTATGGGTTCACAGACTGGTACAGTGGATTATTTTACTTTCCTTTTTCCGTTAAAATACATATCTTTTTGTATAAATGACATGTTGGATGCTAAATTACTGGAGCCGTTAAAAAATGGTCATCTGATGATAAGTCCAAGAGTAAAAGATACAGCAAAAGAACTATGTGAGCAGTTGGTTGAAATATATGTGGCAAAAAATAAGAAAACTGAGTCCATAATAACTGCTCAGATAAAGACAAAAATAATTCTTTTACAATTTATTCTTGAAATGTGGGAGAGGGGCTTTGTAATCGAAAATGATAAAAGCGGGAGAAATACGATAGAAAAAGAAATGATTTCATATATACAGCAGAATTTTATGGAAAAGATATCATTAAAAGAGTTCGGTGAGCAGTTTCATCTTTCGGAAAAATATATATCGCGATATTTTAAGGAACATTTTCATATTACACTTTCGCAATATATAACACATTTACGGTTAGAGCATGCAAAACAGCTGTTACAAGATACGGATACTCCTGTTACAGAGATCGCAATGCAGAGTGGATATCAGAATGTAAGCTATTTTATCAGAAGCTTCAAAAAAACATATGGAGTTTCTCCGTTAAAATATAGAAAAAAATAAGCTGGGTATATGGTTAGGATAGGACTGGGAAAATATAAAAGATGCCATCAAAAAAGGTTAGGAAACAACCGAAAGGGAGTTTCCTAACCTTTTTGTATAAAAATAATTAGATAAATATTATGTCACAGGAACTTCTCCCGTAGATTTTCGTTCAATTAGCTGCGCATGTAACAAAAATGTACTGATTGAAATGCTATTAAGCAGGCTTGATAGTGCAAAGAACCCGCTTTTCCCAAGTTCAAGCCGGTCTTGTCTGACTGTAGTCAATGGAGGAGACGTATATGCTGCAATCGGAATATCATCAAATCCAATAATACTGATATCCTCAGGCACCTTGTATCCTAGTTGTTGACACTGGATAAGGGCTGAATTGGCAAGAGTGTCCTGACTACAGATGATAGCAGTCATTCCTTTTTCCAGAAACCGAGGCAGGTGCTTTTCCATACATTCAGACAAATAATAAGAGCAGCCGGTAGAATCAGAAGAAGTCTTCAGTCCATGCTGGTGCATGGCACGGAGAAAGGCTGCATGTCGTATCTGAAGAATCTGAGAGCCAAGAGAACCGCTGAGATAGGCAATCTTACGATGACCAAGTCTGGCAAGATAAGAGACAGCAAGTTCCATTCCCTCATCATTATCAATACCTACATAAGCAGTAGAAGGATTCCCAATAATATAGTTATCGAAAAGCACGGCAGGAGTGTGGCTGGTTTTAAAATCCTGAATCCAAGGGTCGTTCAGGGAAAAGCCGATTGCAAAAGCTCCTACGTAATCATGCTCCAACATAAAAACATCATAACGTTGGTTCCGTTGCATTTGAACGTCCACAGGTACGATTTCAATATCAAAACCGGCTGGTTCAGCCATTTGGCGAAAACCAAGCAGAATGTCATAGGCAAAATGATGTGGCTCTTCGTATTGTATATTCTCTTTTTCTGTTATAATACAGATTTTTTTTACGGGTTTCTTATAACGACGTAGTTTAGTATAACCCAGGGCTACAGCAGTTTCTAAAACCTGTTTCCGTAAAGTTTCGCTGATATCAGGTGCATCATTGAGTGCTTTGGATACAGTACTCTTGGAAACATTCATCTTATCAGCAATATCTTGGATTGTAGTCATAATATGTGATCCTTTCATGAAGTAGGAAAATAAATCTTATTTTATTATATACAATGATATAGTAAAAAGCAATGAACTATAGGAAGAATAAAAGTTTAGACGAGTTTCGAAAACAAGAAAATAAAAAATAATGCACAAAAAAACAAGGTGGGAAATGTGAAAAAATAACAAAAAAAAGCAGCGGATTGAAAAGAGATTGACGAAAAATTGAAAAAGACGTATATTAAGTTTAACGAAACAATACGAAACAGAAAATGAAAGGAAGAAAGACGATGAAAAGAGGGCTAGCAACATTTCTAACAGGAATCATGACTGTAACGCTGGTGGCAGCAGCACTAACCGGATGCGGGAGCAGTACGGCGGATAAAAGGTCAGAAAAAGTCAGACTGATGGTATGGTCTCCATCCGAAGATCAGTCAAAAGACAGTGGTGAATGGCTTCAGACAATGTGTAACAATTTTGCAAAAGAGCACCCGGAATGGGATATTACATTTGTCTATGGAGTAGCTGACGAAGCGACTGCCGCAGATCAGGTGGCACAGGATCCGGAAGCAAGCGCAGATGTATTTTTGTATGCAAATGATAGGATCACATCGCTTACAGATGCGGATGCAGTAGCAAAATTTGGTGGAAAGTATAAAGAAGAGATTGAATCAACCAACTCGGAAGAGCTTCTAGATTCGTTGACGGTTGACGGAGAACTTTACGGGGTTCCGTTTACAACTAATACCTGGTATATGTTTTATGACAAGTCTGTATTTTCAGAAGAAGATGTGAAAAATCTGGATACGATGCTGGAAAAAGGAACAGTATCCTTCCCATTTACTAATTCGTGGTATCTTCCGGCATTCTATCTGGGAAATGGATGCACCTTGTTTGGAGATGGAACAGATGAGTCAAAAGGAGTTGATTTTGCAGGAGAAAAGGCAGTGGAAGCAACCAATTATGCAATTGATCTGGCAGCAAATCCAAATTTTAAAATTGATGCAGACGGATCAGGACTTGCAGGACTTCGTGATGGCAGTGTAAAGGCAATGTTTACCGGATCGTGGGATGCAAATGCAATAAAAGAAGCACTTGGAGAGAATATGGCAGTTTCATCGCTTCCGACTTATACAATTAACGGACAAGAGAAGCAGATGCTAGCATATGCCGGTTCAAAGGCAATCGGAGTTAATGCACATAGTGAATGTATGGAACAGGCAGTTGCACTTGCTGTTTATCTGGGAGGAAGTGATGCACAGAGAGCACACTACGAGATGAGAACCGTGATTCCATGTAATACAGAACTTCTGAAAGAAAAGGATATTGCATCCGATCCTCTTGTTCAGGCACAGAATGATACCTTTAATAATACATCAATACTCCAGCCGTTCGTGGCATCCATGAGTAATTGCTGGACACCGGTCGAGAATATGGGAAAAGGAATTCGTAACAAGAGTGTGACACACGAAAATGCCGAAGAACAGACGGAAGCAATGAATGAAGCAATGAACAGCAATGGAATTAATTAAGAGGTGAGCGGAATGAGTATGTTTAAGAAAAAAATCAATGAATTTCCAACGCCATATACCTGCAAAAATGCAGTGAAAAAAGGTGGAGTAGAGACTAAGCTTTCCATGATTCTGATGGGATTTGGAAACATTGTACATGGTCAGATTATCAAAGGACTTTTGTATCTGGCAGTTGAAATTGCCTACATCGTCTTTATGGCAGTAAATGGAATTGGGTTTATCGGTGGTTTACGGACACTTGGAACTGTGCAGCAGCAAGAAGTATGGGATGAAGCGAAGCAAATCTATATTTACACAAAAGGAGATCAGTCCGTTCTGATTTTACTTTATGGTGTGGCGACAATCTTGTTGACAATTCTTATGATCCTTGTATGGAGAGGAACCTTAAGAAGTGCATATAAAGCAGAATGTATTCAGAAAGCGGGAATGCATGTAAATACATTTGCAGAAGATCTGAAATCCTTTCTGCATGAGAATCTGTATCGCTTGTTTATGACGCCACCAACGGCATTCATCTTTGTGTTTACTGTACTTCCGTTGGTGTTCATGATCTGTATGGCATTTACCAATTACAGCCGTATCGGCAACCATCTGATGCTGTTTGACTGGGTGGGACTTGATAATTTCAAGACATTGTTTGATTCCGAAAGTATTCTTGGAAGCACCTTCTGGTCTGTTTTGGGATGGACGATCATCTGGGCGTTTTTTGCAACTTTCAGCAATTATATTTTTGGAATGATCCTTTCCCTTCTGATTAACAGAAAGGGAACAAAAGCAAAAGGATTCTGGAGATTTTGTTTTGTTCTTTCCTGTGCAGTGCCGATGTTTGTATCTCTTTTGATCATGCGTACCATGTTGCAGCCGGAAGGAGCGGTCAACGTACTTCTCAGAAATATTGGATTGATTGCAAGTGATGCAAGCCTTCCGTTTTTTACAGATGCGACATGGGCGAGAGTGACTGTTATCATCATCAATGTCTGGGTAGGGGTACCGTATACACTGCTTCAGCTGACAGGTGTACTTCAGAACATCCCGGGAGAACTTTATGAAGCCGCAAAAGTGGATGGAGCAAATGCATTCCAGACATTTACAAAGATTACGTTGCCATATATGTTGTATGTGACAACACCGTATCTGATCGTAACCTTTACGGGAAATGTCAATAACTTCAATGTCATTTATCTTCTTTCAGGAGGAGATCCGGTAACAAACCTTTCTTCAACTGCAGGTAAGACAGACCTTCTGGTTACATGGCTTTACAAACTGACAATTGATAAACAGTACTATAACATTGGTGCGGTAATCGGAATTATGACCTTTATCATTCTGGCAATCGGTTGCCTTCTTACATACCGTAACAGTAAATCCTATAAAGAAGAAGGAGGATTTTAATCATGGCAGGAAAGAAATTACAATCTGCAAAAAAGAAGAAAATGATCAACAATACGATCGTACATATTGTTCTTGCGGTGTTGGCAATTATCTGGCTTTTCCCAATTGCATGGGTAATTCTGACGAGCTTCCGTGCGGAAAAAGGCTCTTACGTATCAACCTTCTTCCCGAAAGCATTTACGCTTGACAACTATATAAAACTGTTTACTGATACATCCATTTTGAATTTCCCGCAGATGTTTATGAACACATTGTTTATTGCAATTTGTTCCTGCATTTTATCAGCATTTTATGTGCTGGCAGTTTCCTACTGTTTGTCCAGACTGAAATTTAAAATGAGAAAACCATATATGAACATGGCAATGATTCTGGGATTGTTCCCGGGATTTATGTCCATGATCGCTGTGTACTTTATCTTAAAGGCGATGGGACTTACAGAAGGAAACCTGATTAAACTGGCTCTGATCTTATGTTATTCCGGTGGTGCAGGACTGGGTTTCCAGATTGCAAAAGGATTCTTTGATACAATTCCGGTTGCAATTGATGAAGCTGCACTTTTGGATGGATGTACCAGATGGCAGATTTTCAGCAAGATCACACTGCCACTTAGTAAGCCGATCATTGTATATACAGTGCTGACATCTTTCATGGCTCCGTGGCTCGATTTTATTTTTGCAAAGGTAATCTGCAGAGCAAACTCAGACCAGTATACGATTGCAATTGGACTTTGGAAAATGTTGGAAAAAGAATATATTGACAGTTGGTACACCAGTTTTGCGGCTGGGGCAGTTCTGATTTCAATTCCGATTGCGATACTGTTCTTGTTCATGCAGAGATACTATGTAGATGGAGTATCAGGTGCAGTGAAAGGATAAGAAAGATGATGAAGGATAGAATAGAATTAAAAAAATATTATTCTACAAAAGAGTTTCTTGAAAATTATATTTATGAAGAAAATAATCTTGGCGTAGAATGTACAGAAGAAGGAACGACATTCCGCCTGTGGTCACCACAGGCGGAATGCATTAGTTTAAACCTGTATCAGACAGGAGATGGAGGAAATGCATACGAGCAGATTCCGATGAAAAAAGAAGAAAAGGGTGTGTGGAGTTGGGAGAGCAAAGAAGAACTTCACGGCGTTTATTATGATTATCTGATTACACGCAATGGAGAAGAAGTCCGATCAGCAGATCCATATGCAAAGGCATGCGGAGTTAATGGATTGCGCAGCATGGCAGTGAATCTGAAAAAGACCAATCCAAAAGGATGGGAAAAAGATCAGACACCAGAAGAAGGACCGGAGAGAATCGTATATGAACTTCACGTAAAAGAATTTTCATGGGATAAGGCGGGTGGTTTTCCGGAAGAATATCGTGGGAAATACAAAGCATTTACGTGCAGACATACGACTTTGAATGAGGATGGGATTCATCCTACAGGTCTGGATTATTTAAAAGAACTCGGGGTGACACACATTCAGATCATGCCGATGTATGACTATGGTTCTGTAAATGAAGCAGGGGAAGATACAGAATTCAATTGGGGGTACGATCCAGTCAATTATAATGTGCCGGAGGGCTCCTATGCGACAGATGCCAGACATGGTGAAGTTAGAATTCGGGAAATGAAAGAAATGATCCAGGCAATTCATGAAGCTGGTTTTGGTGTAATCATGGATGTTGTCTACAACCATACTTATTCGCTGGACTCCTGGTTTCAGAGAACTGTACCTTGGTATTTTTACCGGGTATTTCCGGATGGGAAGATCTCCGATGGTTCTGCATGTGGAAATGATGTTGCAAGCGAAAGAGAGATGTGTGCGAAATATATTCTGGAATCAGTGCTTTACTGGACAGAGGAATATCATATTGACGGATTCCGCTTTGACCTGATGGGACTTCTGGATGTAGATCTGATGAACCGGATCCGAAGTGAACTGGATCAGAGATACGGAAAAGGAAAGAAGATCATTTACGGAGAGCCATGGGCGGCGGATAAGACAGCTGTAGAAGGCAATAAAAAACTGGCAGCAAAAGAAAATATCGGACTTTTGGATGAAAATATCGGGGCTTTTTGTGACAGTACCCGAGATGGAATCAAAGGTTCTGCACTACGTGCAAAGAAAGCAGGGTTTATAAACGGCGCAGAAGGAAAAGAAGATGAAATGCTTGCAAGTGTGACAGCGTGGTGTGCAAATCCTTATCAAGCAGAAGGTTTTGAAAATGTGAAAGCACCTTCGCAGATTGTTACTTATGTATCGGCACACGACAATCATACATTATGGGATAAATTAAAAGAGACAGTCGTAGAGGAAAATGAATGTATGAGGCTGAATAAAATGGCAGCGGCAGTTTATATGACTTGTCAGGGAACATTGTTTTTCTTATCAGGAGAAGAATTTGCCCGTACAAAAGATGGACAGGATAATACCTTTAAGGCTCCGATTTCCCTGAATCGTATCAACTGGGAAAAGGCATGGGAAAATAGGGAACTGGTTCATTATTATCAGGGATTGATTGCACTTCGAAAACAGCTCTCCGGACTTTGTGACAAATCAAAAGACAGTTATAAACAAATCACGGATATGTGGAAAGAAAAAGACGTAGTAGGTTTTACTGTGCTCAATGATGAAGCATCAAGATGGGGTCAGGTGAAGATAATTTACAATGCAAAAAAAAGTAGTTATAAAGTGAAATATTTGGATGACGGCTGGGAAATCTTAAGCGATGCAGATGATAGCTGGTGTTGGGAAAAAGGAATCTGTGCAGACAGACAGATAGAAGCTGCACCGCAGAGCGTGTTGATACTTGGACGTAAATAATGATTAAGGGGGAGTAGTAAATGAAGTGGATTTATGGTAGACAGGATTGGAAAACATTAGAGAGAGGACTTGAAAATTGCTATCTTTTAACCAATGGACTGGGAGGTTTTTCTTCGCTTACGATGACCGGAGCTGTGGCAAGAAATGACCATTCGGTATTCATGTCATGTACGAAAGCTCCAAATCATAGGATAAATATGATTCATCGGATGAAGGAAGAATTGGATATCGGAGAATCAAAATATGTTCTTTCAACCCAGGAATTTGCGGATGGAACAAAAGAAGAAGGATACCGTTATCTTACAGAATTTTCTTTTGAAATTCTTCCTTCGTGGCGTTATCTGATAAACGGAATAGAGATAGAAAAAGAGATTGTGATGGCACAGGGCAGCAATCAGATTGCAGTGAATTATCATCTGAAAAACCGTGGTCAGAAAGAGGCCGCTCTCTGTGTAACTCCGTTTTTTCAATTTGAACCCAAAGGGGAAGATTTGAAAGAAGATAAGATATTTTCAAGACAAGAGCAAAAGATTACCGATGGAAAGTATGCTCTTTTCTTTGAAACAAATGGAGAAGTAGAAGGATTCACAGAAAAGAAAGAGACGTATTTTTATAGCTACGATGAATGTGATGGAAGACGGGAAAATGGAACAGCAGGCGCAGTTTATCAGATTAAAAAACGAGTAAATCCAGGGGAAGAGACAGATTTAACAGTGATTTATTCGATGGAAAGTCTGAAAGGTATAGACGCAAAAAAAATATTTGATAAAATAAAAGAAGAGCAGATCCATTATCAAGAGAAGCTTATAAAGACTTCAGGTTTGAAAAATAAACTGGCACAGACACTGGTTTGTAGTGCAGACAAGTTCCTTTCGAACAGAGAGTCTACGGATGGATTGACCATCCTTGCCGGCTTTCCATTTTTCGAAGACTGGGGAAGAGATACAATGATTGCACTTCCGGGAATCTGCATCTCCACAGGAAGAGTTGAAAGTGCAAAATCAATCTTGCGGACCTTTGCATTTTATGAAAAGGATGGATTGATGCCAAATCTGTTTCCGGAGGGGGAGAATGAGCCACTTTATAATACTGTAGATGCGGCACTATTATTTATCAACTGCGTGTGGTTATATTATGAAAAAACTCAGGACATCAAATTTGTAGAGGAAATGTATCCGGTAATGCAAAGGATTATTTCCGGTTATGAGAGAGGAACAAATTTCAATATCCATATGGAAGAAGATGGTCTTATCAGTGCCGGAGCGGGGCTGGATCAGGTGACATGGATGGATGTACGTGTGGGAGAAATCCTTCCGACACCAAGACATGGGAAACCGGTGGAGATCAATGCTTACTGGTATAATGCGCTTTGTATCATGCAAAAGTTTTCAGAAGTTTTGAAGAAAAATGAAGAGCAGAAATATGGAGAACTCGCACAGAAAGTGAAAGAATCTTTTGCACGAGAATTCTGGATGGAGGAAAAACACTGCCTGAAGGATGTAATTTCAGAAACAAAGGCAGATACACAAATTCGCTGTAATCAGATATGGGCGGTGTCTATGCCGTTTACTATGCTGGACGAAGAGAAAGAAAGACAGATTGTAGATACAGTGTTTGAAAGATTGTATACGCCTTATGGACTTCGGACATTAGATCCAAAAGACGAGGAGTTTCATGCAAGTTATGGTGGAGAGATGATAAAAAGAGATCTTGCTTATCATCAGGGAACTGTCTGGACTTTTCCGATGGGTGGATATTATCTCGCCTATCTAAAAGTAAATAAAGATTCAAGAGAAGCAAAAGAGATTGTGGCAAAGCAGTTGGAAGTGTTGGAAAGTGCAATGCGTGAAGGATGTATTGGCCAGCTCCCTGAAATTTATGATGGAGAGATTCCGGTTTCTTCAAAAGGATGTTTTGCACAGGCGTGGAGTGTAGGGGAAATCCTGCGTGTTTATGAAAAATTGGAGGAAGAATAAGATGGAATTTACCGGTGTATATCATAAAACATCAGAGCAGATGAGTTATCCTCTGGATGAGGACAGACTGATTGTAAATATTAAGACCGGGTATGATGTAAAACAGGTGTTTATCCATTACGGAGATCCTTATGAGGCCGGGATTCTGGGTGGAAATGAAAAATGGACAGGAAAAAGAGAGGAAATTATTTATAAAAAACGTCTGCCTTATCAAATCTGGTGGACAACAACGCTTCTTCCTGCATATAAAAGATGCAAATATTATTTTGAGCTGAGAACAGAAGAGGAAGTCTGGTATTATTTTGAAGACGGTTTCCTGACAGAAGAACAGCTTCAGATGGATGGCCGTATGCAGCAGTGTTTTATTGTACCATGGATGAATCCAGCAGATATAAACCGCACACCTGCATGGGTGAATGATACGATCTGGTATCAGATTTTCCCGGACAGGTTCTGCAATGGGACACCGGAAAAGAATGGAAATGATATCACACCGTGGAGAAATCACGGAACAGTGACAAATCAGGAAAAATTCGGAGGAAATCTGGAGGGAATCCGTCAGAGACTACAGTATCTTCAGGAGCTGGGAATTACCGGAATTTATCTGAATCCGATCATGGAAGCAGAATCTAACCACAAATATGATACTACAGATTATACAAAGATTGATCCGGCTTTCGGCAATGAAGAAATGATGAAAGCACTTTGCAGGGAAGCGCACGAAAAAGGAATCCGTATTATGGTTGACGCAGTATTTAATCACTGCGGAAGAAAATTCGCGCCGTGGATGGATGTACTGGAGCATGGGAAAGATTCCCGTTATGCGGACTGGTTTATGATAGAAGACTGGGAAGAGATCGGAAAACGAGCAGACACAAGAGACAGGCGCTTTTACTCTTTTGCATTTGCAGATACGATGCCAAAATTAAATACGAATAATGAAGAAGTAATTGAGTATTTTTGTAAGGTCTGCGAGGAATGGATTCAAAAATTTGATATAGACGGAATCCGTTTTGATGTGGGAAATGAAGTATCACATCGGTTCTTAAAGCGGATGCGAGAACATTTAAAAACGATAAAATCGGACATTTATCTGTTGGGAGAAATCTGGCACGATGCAAGCCAGTGGCTGCAAGGAGATGAATATGATTCCGTTATGAATTACCCGCTGCTCAGTGGAATCCATGACTTTTTTCTAGATAAAACGATGAAAAAAGAGGAATTTGAATATATGGTAAATCGTTGTTATACTATGTATATGCAGCAGAATAACGATGTACTCTTCAATCTGCTGGATTCCCACGATACAGAGAGACTTATGAACCGTTTTCATAATCTGGATAAATTCTATCAGCAGCTTGCAATTCTCTTCACACTTCCGGGAAGTCCTTGTATTTACTACGGAACAGAGATTGCGATGGAAGGTGCACATGACCCGGATTGCAGAAGATGTATGCCATGGAGCGAGATCGAAAGCAAAGAGAATCAGGAAAAAATTGCAATGATGCGGAAACTGATCATGCTTAGAAGAAACGAGGAAATGTGCAGAAGCCCGCATTTCCATTTTCCGGATACTTACAAAAATGATCGATGTGTAGAATACATAAAATTAGATGAAGAAGGTAATAAAATTGAGGTTCTATTAAATGCATCGGAGGAAGAAATAAAAGTAAAAGGAAATGGAAAAATTCTTTTTGCCCGAGAATTTGATGGAGAGATACTTGGTGTGAACGGAACACTCATTCGTAGAATTTAGAGAGCATGTAAAGAAAGGAGAGGATGTCCCGGTAGAACCAGATAATCTGCCGGAGAGATATCGAAATTGGGTATGGAAAATAAGAATAAATGGTGGAAAAATGCAGTCGTATATCAGATTTATCCGAAAAGCTTTCAAGATTCGGACGGAGATGGAATAGGTGATATTCCAGGAATTATCAGCAGACTGGATTATTTGAAAAAACTTGGAATAGATGCAATCTGGCTCTCACCGGTGTATCGTTCTCCACAGGATGACAATGGATATGATATTTCAGATTATCAGGATATTGAGCCAATGTTCGGAACAATGGAAGATATGGAACAGTTATTTGTGGAGGCAAAGAAACGCGGAATCCGAATTATGATGGATCTTGTATTGAATCATACTTCAGATGAACACAGATGGTTTTTGGAAGCAAAGAAAAGTAAAGACAATCCGTATCATGATTATTATGTGTGGCGTGACGGAGAAGAAGACGTTTATCCAAACGATATGAATTCTGTGTTCGGTGGACCGGCATGGGAGTGGGTTCCAGAATTGGGACAGTATTATTTTCATCAATTTTCAGTGAAACAGCCGGATCTGAACTGGGAGAATCCGAAAGTGAGAAGAGAGCTCTATGATATGATTCTCTGGTGGATGGAAAAAGGGGCAGGCGGATTTCGTTTGGATGTAATTGATCAGATTGCAAAAGAGCCAGATCTTAAGATCACAAATAATGGACCAAAGTTGCATGAATTTCTGCGTGAATTAAGCAGGGAAACATTTCAGAAGGGCGACATGATCACTGTAGGAGAAGCCTGGGGAGCAACACCGGAAATTGCAAAGAAATATAGTAATCCGGATGGAAGTGAATTTTCCATGGTTTTCCAGTTTGAGCACATTATGCTTGATCAGGAAGAAGGAAAGGAAAAATGGGACACGATTCCATTGAATCTGGTAAAGCTGAAAAAATGCCTTGCAAAGTGGCAGAATACTTTATATCAGGTAGGATGGAACAGTCTGTTCATGAATAACCATGATCTTCCTAGAATCGTGTCGCGCTGGGGAAATGACGGAAAATACAGAAAAGAGTCGGCAAAAATGCTGGCGACAATGCTTCATGGAATGCAGGGAACTCCTTACATTTATCAGGGAGAAGAGCTGGGAATGACGAATGTGCAGTTTGACAGCATTGAAGAATATGAAGATATTGAGACATTGAATATGTACAAAGAGCGTCTGGAAAAAGGATATCAGCCAGAAGAAATCCTGCATTCTATTTACGCAAGAAGTCGTGATAATGCCCGTACTCCGATGCAGTGGAGCAGTGAGAAGAACGGAGGCTTCACAACAGGAGAACCATGGTTTGCAGTGAATCCAAATTATATCAGGATTAATGCGAAAGAGGCACTGGAAGATGAAAATTCGGTATTTTACTATTATCAGAAGCTGATTCAGTTAAGAAAAGAAAATCCAGTATTCGTGAATGGAAAATTTGAACTTCTTCTGCCGGAAGATGAGAGAATTTTCGCCTATACGAGAACAGATGAGCATACAAAGATGCTGGTATGTACAAACTTTACGGATGAGGAAGTTAGCTGCCCATTGCTTGATGAGTGGAAAGACGGGGAAGTCTGGATCCAGAATTATGAGGACGGCAGAGAAGGAAATATATTGCGTCCTTATGAGGCGGTGATAATTGCATTTACTGGCAAATAGATTGAGTTTCTTTTTTGGCATCAAAATTCACTTACTATATTTCTTCCTGCCACGCTCATCAAGAAAGAACGCCCATTCTTCCTTGAGGTATTTCGGCATACGGGGCATAGAGGACACCTCCTTTGTGCTGCCTAATTGCCGATTTGCTCCCGAAACGCAGAAACGCCCAAAACCGTTTCCCGTTGTATGGTTTCGGGGCGATTTTGGGCGTTTTCTTTCGATATGAGCGGCTTTGTTTTGACGGCGGTATCCTTTACCGCCAACCATTCAAAAGCCGCTGTTTGTCACTTCCGGGTAACAAAAAAGCGCCGTATTG
Source organism: Coprococcus sp. AM100_B19A (assembly GCF_027662015.1). Taxonomy (NCBI): domain Bacteria; kingdom Bacillati; phylum Bacillota; class Clostridia; order Lachnospirales; family Lachnospiraceae; genus Coprococcus; species Coprococcus sp. AM100_B19A. Next base: position 8,775 of record NZ_JAQDKN010000008.1, on the reverse strand, counting down.
CTACGACGCTTTTGTCTTGCTCGGAAGATGGAGCAAGGGAACACTATTCAATTATCTGTTGTACTTTTTCTTTCTGCTGACAACCGTTGTGCCAATGGCTGCACCGCCGCTGATGAACAACAGGGCAATCCACAAAGCAAGGTTGCTTGTATCGCCAGTCTAGGAAAGTTTGGAATCGTCTTTCAGCTTCGCCGTTACGGTGTCGGCTTTTTCCACCGCTTCTTGCTCGGCTTATTTTGTTGCTGGTGTCCTTGGCATACCACTCGTTCATTATGTTGAGGAACGGGGTGAAGTCGTTATCCTGCGGCTTGTCACTGTCCACGCTGTTATTGATTGCAATAAAGCGTATCTGCTTCTTGGGGAACAGAATCTCGGTATAAAAGCCGACCTCAAGATAGTTTCTGCAGAAACGGCTCATATCCTTGACGATAATTGTGCCGATTTTCCCGGCTTCGGCTTCTGCAAGCATTGCCTGAAATCCGGGACGGTTGAAAGATGAGGTTAGATAACGATACTTTTTGAAACACAGTAAAATCAAGGTTTTTCGGACAATGGACAAGCATGGTTTGTACTACAACTAAATATTACACCGCACAAGCGGCGTTTCCACTTCCATACGGAAGAACAGAAACGCCGCTTTTTTCATACCCTTTGTTACGCAGTAGGGGCAAAAAAAGCCTTGCTACAAGCGGCTTTGCGAGTGCGAAAACCACTTAGGCGATACTTGATACCTAAACCCTCAAAATCGCCGTTCTACTGCGTAACAAATCCACAACAAAGGAGTGATGAAGCTATGGCAGTTTTCCGTGTGGAGCGAAACAAAGGTTATACCGTAATGAGCAACCACCACTTACGCAACAAGGAGCTTTCCTTAAAGGCAAAGGGGCTGTTATCTCAAATGCTGTCCCTGCCGGAGGATTGGGATTATACCCTTGCAGGGCTGTCCTTTATCAACCGGGAAAGTATCGACGCTATCCGTACCGCCGTTTGGGAGCTTGAAAAAGCCGGATATATCACAAGGCGGCAGGGACGCGACGAGAAAGGCAAAATGACCGCTATCGAGTACACCATTTACGAACAGCCGCAGCCGCCGGAATTGGATTGCCCGGTATTGGAAAATCCAACAGCGGATAACCCGATATTGGAAAATCCGACAACGGATAATCCGACGTTGGAAAATCCAATGCAATTAAATAAAGATATATCAAGAACTAACTTACCAAAAAAAGAAAAATCAAATACGGATTTATCAATTACCCATTCCATTCCTATCCATTCCCTAAATCCCTTGCCTTATGGCGAGGACGAAGCGGCACAGCCGCCGGAACGGAAAAGAACGGAAAGGAACGACGCTTACCGAGTGTATGAGGAAATTATCAAAGACAACATCGCCTATGACATTCTCTTGCAGGACAGAAGCCTTGACCGCGACCGTCTGAATGAGATTGTTGACCTCATGCTTGAAACCGTCTGTACGGCACGAAAGAAAATCCGTATTGCAGGGGACGATTACCCCGCAGAGCTTGTGAAGTCAAAGTTTATGAAGCTGAACAGCGAACATATCCGCTTTGTGCTTGACTGTATGCAGGAGAACACCACGAAAATCCGCAATATCAAGCAGTACCTAAAGGCGGTTCTTTTCAATGCCCCGTCTACCATTGACAGCTATTATACTTCCCTTGTCGCTCACGACATGGCAAGCGGCGCATTATCCGGCAAGCCTAAATACGGCGACCCGGACTACTACACCTACAACGAGGGCGAAAGCCTGTAAACGAAAAAAGGAGGATTTACCACATGGCACAGAAAACAGGAGCTTTAATTTTTGATGAAACCGCTGACCGCTACGACATTCGCTTTGACATTGCCGACTATTACGGCGGCTTGCATTGCGGCGAGTGCATGGACGTATTCACAGGCGGCAAATGGAAGCCGACCCGGATTGAGTACGGGGACAACTGGTATCTTGTAGGTATCCGCGCCGAGGACTTGAACGGGCTGCGGGTGCGGATTTAACGGGGCGGCGTGAACAACGGACGCCCTTTTTTCACGCCCCAAAGCGGCGTACCACCTTAACACTATCACTACCGGGAAAGGAGGACGGTAAACATTGCAGGACGAAATCAACGAAAAAGTGGTTGCGCTCTCTGTCAAGGGAGCGAAGCTGACCGCTGAAATGCTGCAAAAGGCAATCAAAGCCATGCTTGCACAGGCAAAAAAACAGCAGGAAAAACAGACCCACGGGAAGCAGACCCTAAAGCAGCTTGCGAAGCAGAACGCGGGGCTATCCAACATTGAGATAACCGAGGGCAATATCAAAGCCTTTGAGCAGACGGCGAAAAAATACGGTATCGACTTTGCCTTAAAGAAAGACAGCACCGAAACGCCGCCCCGTTATCTCGTCTTTTTCAAGGGGCGGGACGCGGACGCTCTGACCGCAGCCTTTAAGGAGTTTTCCGCAAAGAAGCTGACACAGGAGCAAAAGCCCTCTATCCGAAAGGCACTTGCCACATTCCGGGAAGCAGCAAAGCAGCTTAACGCGAACCGTCAAAAGACAAAACACAAGGACAGGGAGGTGTCGCTATGAAGCCGAATATCAAGAAGCTGCTTATCCTAAACGCCCCCTATCTGCTCTTTGTGTATCTCTTTGATAAAGTCGGACAGGCGGTGCGGCTCTCTCCGGGGGCTGACCTCTCCGGCAAGCTGCTTTCCATTGGCAGCGGCTTTTCTGCCGCCTTTTCAAATGCCCTGCCGAGTTTTGCCCCTATGGATTTGCTTATCGGCATTGTCGGGGCTGTCGTTATCCGGCTTGCGGTCTATGTGAAAGGCAAGAACGCAAAGAAATACCGTAAGGGCATGGAGTACGGCTCTGCACGTTGGGGCAACGCCGAGGATATAAAGCCGTATATCGACCCCATTTTTGAAAATAACGTGCTGCTGACGCAGACCGAACGGCTGATGATGTCAAGCCGCCCGAAGCACCCGAAATATGCACGAAACAAAAATGTACTTGTAATCGGCGGCTCCGGCAGCGGCAAAACGAGGTTTTTTGTAAAGCCCAACTTAATGCAAATGCACAGCAGCTATGTAGTCACTGACCCGAAAGGAACGGTTTTAATCGAGTGCGGGAAGCTCTTGCAGCGGGGCGGGTACAAAATCAAGGTGCTGAACACCATCAATTTCAAGAAATCCATGCGGTACAATCCCTTTGCCTATCTGCGCAGCGAAAAGGATATTTTGAAACTGGTAAATACCATTATCGCCAACACCAAAGGCGACGGGGAAAAATCCGGCGAGGATTTTTGGGTGAAATCGGAACGGCTTTTTTACTGCGCCCTTATCGGCTACATCTGGTACGAAGCCCCGGAGAATGAGAAAAACTTTACGACGCTGCTTGAAATGATAAATGCGTCGGAAGCCCGCGAGGACGACCCGGAATTTCAATCCCCCGTTGACCTCATGTTTGAACGCTTGGAGGAAAAAGACCCGGAACATTTTGCGGTGCGCCAGTACAAGAAGTTTTTGCTGTCTGCCGGAAAAACAAGAAGCTCTATCCTCATTTCCTGCGGTGCGCGGCTTGCACCATTTGACATTCGGGAGCTGCGCGAGCTGATGGAAACCGACGAAATGGAGCTTGACACCTTGGGTGACCGAAAGACCGCACTTTTTGTTATTATCTCTGACACCGACGACACCTTTAACTTTGTTGTATCAATCCTTTACACACAGCTTTTCAATCTGCTTTGTGACAAGGCAGATGATGTGTACGGCGGGCGGCTGCCTGTTCATGTGCGCTGTCTGCTTGACGAGTTTGCAAATATCGGGCAGATACCGAAGTTTGAAAAGCTCATTGCCACTATCCGAAGCCGTGAAATCTCCGCGTCCATCATCTTGCAGAGCCAGTCGCAGCTAAAGGCTATCTACAAGGACAACGCCGATACCATTGTCGGCAACTGCGATACGACCCTGTTTTTGGGCGGCAAGGAGAAAACGACCCTTAAAGAAATGTCGGAAATCTTGGGGAAAGAAACGATTGACAGCTTCAATACTTCCGAAACAAGAGGACGGGAGCTTTCCCACGGGCTGAACTATCAGAAGTTAGGCAAGCAGCTTATGAGCGAAGATGAAATTGCGGTCATGGACGGCGGGAAATGTATCTTGCAGTTACGCGGGGTGCGCCCGTTCTTCTCCGAAAAATACGATATTACCAAACACCCGAAGTACAAGTACCTTTCCGACTTTGACAAGAAAAATGCCTTTGACATGGAAAAGCACTTGCGCCGCCGTCCTGCAATCGTAAAGCCGGACGAGGTATTTGACTATTACGAAGTTGACGAAGCAGATTTGCAGGAGGACGCAGAATGAATAAGCGTATCAGAAAGAAAAAGGCAAAACAGCAGCTAATCCGAGCTATCAGCGGGCTTATGGAAGCCGCCGAGGAAATGCAGCGGGAACAGGAACGCAGGACAAGACAGGCAGGTATTTCCTATATCAAGTATATCGAAGCTGTCCGGGAACGGCAGTACGGCATTATGCCTGTCTACACACCACTTTTTGAAAAGGAGGGAGCTTAAAGTAAAAACAATAAACACGGGCTACATGGTACGCGCCCCTACTCCTTGCGCGTATCGCGGCAGGAAGCCGCACCCTTACAACTGAATACCGCCGCGCCGCAGAAATTACGCAGCGCGGGGACTTATGACCGCGGCAGTTATCAAAAACTGACCGCCGTTTTTTATGCCCTTTTTCGGGCAGCCGCAAAGCGGCAGAAAGGAGTTTTATATGGCATTTTTCAACAGCGCAGTAAACGTATTGCAGACACTCGTTATCGCTCTCGGAGCCGGACTTGGCATTTGGGGTGTTATCAACCTCTTGGAGGGCTACGGAAACGACAATCCGGGCGCGAATGCTCATGTACGGTAAAGAAGCAAGCAACCGAAAACAAGAGATAGACCGCAAGCACCACACTATTCCGAACAAAAGAACCAAAGACAAGCATTATGGAAATGTGCATAACAGGCTATGGAATCATGGATAACTCTATTCACAGGACATGGAAAGCTAAGGTGCAGCTTTCCCACGTTCTGTAAGAAGAATTTACTGGGCTTGTATTCCTGTCTGCTGAAGATATGGGATAATGGGAAAGGCTACTGACCTTTTTACTATTGCATATACAATATTTTTGTATTCTCTCTCCCACCATAATAGTATCATACAAATTTCATGATTACAAGACTGTTTATATAGGCAAACGTGTGCTAAACTAGCCTAGCAATGTATCAGTGAGAATTTTTCTGTTGTTTTTTATCAAGGAGGGTATTTTTTATGGGAAATAATCAATCAGAAAGAGAGTACGAAGAAATAAGATTAAAGCAAACTATATCTTTAGCCGAGGAACAATTAAAACAAGCAAAAGAAGCAGCAGAAAAAAAGAAATCACAAATTATCGAAGCCAAAAAAGAAGTTCGTGAAAACGCAACACATAGTGTTACAAATCTATACACTTCTGACGGATTTGAGGCACTTGTTGAGTTAAGTCAATATATGAACCCTGTTACAGATAAAATTGTAGATTATGAAGAAGAAGAACACAGAATACTTTTACTGGAAAACATGATAAAATCACCATATTTTGCCCGTATTGATTTTAAATTTGATGATGAGGAAGAATGTGAAAAAATATATATCGGACGTTCCTCTCTACGGAAAAACAGTTATCAGGAGATGTATGTTTATGATTGGCGATCACCGATTGCAAGTATTTTTTACCGCTTTATGAAAGGAGAAGCATTTTATGACGCTCCATGCGGGCGGGTAACAGGTGAACTCAAATTAAAACGTCAGTATGAAATAAAGAATGGAGTGTTAAAGTATTTTTTTGATACAGATGTGCAGATTGTTGATGAATTTTTAAGACAACTATTATCACAGAATACCACCGCCAAAATGAAAGCGATAGTTGAAACAATACAACAAGAACAGGACGCTGTTATCAGAGATATGGAAAACGACCTGTTAATGGTGCAGGGCGTGGCAGGAAGCGGTAAAACTTCCATTGCCCTTCATCGGGCAGCTTATCTTATGTATCAAGGATTACAGACAAAGTTGTCCGCAAATAATATTATGATTATTTCCCCTAATACTATATTTGAGCAATATATTTCTAATGTGTTGCCCGAATTGGGAGAAGATAATGTTATCTCCGTTGTATTTGAGGATATTCTAAAAATGCTGTTAAAAGGCAGGAAAATTCAGTCCAAGAACGATTTTTTAGAAAAAATAATTGCTCCCTCACAATACAAAAAAATTTATAAAGACAGTATCGAGTTTAAAGCGTCAAAACTTTTTGGGGAAATATTAGACAAATTTATTTATGATATTCCATGCCAATGGATAGAATTTGATGATGTTTATTATGAAGGAACATGTGTTGTAAACAGGCAGACTCTACAAGATAAGATACTGGGAAGAACAGAAACTCCATTAGGCATAAAGTTAGAGCAATTAGAAGATTATATTTTAGAACTAATATTTGGAACAGGAAAGGGACGGGGACATAAAGCAGAAAAAAATTTAGTAAAGCAGGAAATACAAAAATTTATAAAAATTGATATATTTGAGTTGTATAAAACATTATTTAGCAATGAATCCTATTTTTTCAGTTTATTGCAAAATAATAATTCCTCAGAGAGCATAAAGGAAATCCGGGAATATACGAAAGAAAATCTGGAAGCAGGCTGTATATACTATGATGACGCAATAGCAATGCTTTATTTATATTTAAAAATATACGGAACGAATGAATATAAAAATATCAAGCAGGTTGTCATTGATGAAGCTCAAGACTATTACCCGCTTCAATATGAAATATTCGGCTTATTATTTCCAAATGCTAAATTTACAATCTTAGGGGATATGAAACAAACCCTTGCCAAAAAAGAGGATATATCTTTCTATGAAGAAATTCATAAAATACTGAATAAGAAAAAATCTTCTCTTATCGTGTTGAACAAAAGTTTCCGTTGTACGAATGAGATATTAAATTTTAGCTTAAAATTCATAGAACAAAGTCCACAGATAAAAAGTTTTAATCGGAAAGGGGATAGCCCGGAAGTATTTATTGCGGATAATTCCGAAGTCTTTATTGACAAGATTGTTGAAGAGGTAAAATCATGCCAAGAAAAAGGATTACAGTCAATAGGATTAATTTGTAAAACTGAAAATAATTCCATCTGCTTGTATAACAAAATAAAGCACAAACTAGATATACAAATAATCAGAAATGGAAGTGCAGCAGAGTTACAAGGTGTATTCATTATACCAGTATATATGTCAAAGGGGTTGGAATTTGATGCCGTCTTAATTTGTGATGCAGACAATCAAAACTACTATGATGAAGATGATAAAAATCTCTTATACGTTGCCTGTACCAGAGCACTCCATAGACTTAGCTTATTTTGTGAAAAAGAAGTTAGCCCATTGATATATGCAACTTCTAAACATACAAAACTAGCGCAGACAGAATAGGTCATGAAAACACATGGATAAGTTAATAATAATTCGGACAGATAATCAGAACAACTTATATGAACAAATTATATCGTTAATAACTGCCAATCAAGCTAAAATGGAAACCATGTCTTTTGGTGTTTTTCCTACACTCTTTTTTCCGGGACTGGAAATAAGGCAGCACCAACGCCGGGTATTTAGGGACGGGGAGGAAATAAACCTTACCCGCCTTGAATACAGTACCCTTGTATTCCTTGCTTCCAATCCCGGCAATGTCCTCACACAAGAACAGATTTTTGAAGCCGTTTGGAACATGGATAGCGATAGCTGCCATTCAAGTGTTGTCAACGTGATTTACAACCTACGGAAAAAGATAGAGCCGGACAGCAAAAACCCCACCTACATAAAGACCGTTTTAGGCATAGGCTACAAGTTTGCTTCCGGGGAATGACAACCGAATAACCGCCGCCCTTTTTGGCAGTCAGTAAACAGGAAATCAGAAAAAGGTTTCCTGTTTTTTTGCGCCCGTTTTTGTCAAATACTGTTACGAAAACACGAAAAGATTTTCCGGGGGACTTTGCCATATTTTTCTTCCAGTGCGTAGTAATAATGACGGGAAAAATATTGCCGCAAAGTTGGCAGAAGCCCCGCCCTCTCCGTCGAGGGTATCAGCAGAAGCCTACACAGCGGAATCCGTCACTTTCTTAGAGCAAGATTCTACCGCAGTACCAAAATTCGCTTTTCGCTCATTTTGCCCCTGCGGGAATCTTGTTGGGGAGTGCCTTCCCCAAACCCTGCTTATGCGGCTTGCGCCGCTTAAAAATCCCTCAAAATATTTTTTCGGATTTTTCAAAAACAGTTCCGCTTCACACCCCGTTTTTCTCCTATTAGTGAGAGGACACCACGCACAGAAAGGAGGTTTTACCATGCGAAAACGATACAACACACCGCACCGCAGCCGGGTAGTCAAGACACGCATGACCGAGGAAGAATACGCCGAGTTTGCGGAAAGGCTTTCTGCTTACAACATGAGCCAAGCCGAGTTTATCCGGCAAGCCATAACCGGGGCAGCCATACGCCCCATCATAACCGTTTCTCCTGTCAATGACGAGCTGCTTGCCGCTGTCGGGAAACTGACCGCCGAATACGGCAGGATCGGCGGCAACTTAAACCAGATAGCCCGGACGCTGAACGAGTGGCACAGCCCCTAGGTCATTCAATCGGATATGGAAAGAAAGAGACAGTGCACAGCCGAGACTTTTGGAA